>JAFZGJ010000065.1 GCA_017555455.1 Lachnospiraceae bacterium | reverse complement strand
ATTCGTTTCCCTTCTGTGCTTTTCCTTCTATGCCCGAAACTCCTTTAAACTGTAAATAATCCTCTATTTTTCCTGTAGTCATAAACTGTTTCCAGTAAGCTTCTTCCATAAAAAGTACCTCCTATTTCTGATTACCGTTCACATCGTATGCTAATCTGAGCAGTAACTAATCTTATACTCTTGTATCTGATTTTCATACACCTGGTAAAAATATATGAATCTCTTAGAAATAGGATTTGCTTTTTTCATTTTTCTATTCGTTGTCTTTTGGATTATATCCGAAATTTTTCAAAAGGAAATCGCTGTCTCTCCAATCCTTTTTCACCTTAACCCAAAGCTGTAAGTTTACCTGACATTCCAGCATATCTTCAATTTCCCTACGGGCTAAAGTACCGATTTTTTTAAGCATACTGCCTTGTTTTCCGATAATAATTCCTTTATGACTGTCTCTTTCGCAAACGATAGTTGCATCAATATGACAAACATTTTTATTCCATTTCATGCCATCAATGGCCACAGCAACTCCGTGAGGAATTTCTTCATCAATAGAACGTAGTACCTTTTCACGAATCAATTCTGCTGCAATCTGACGCTGGGGTTGATCTGTTACCGTATCTTCATCATAAAATGGCATGCCATAAGGAAGATATTTCAAAATACATTCAATTAAGACTTCTGTATTTTTCTTTTTTAAAGCAGATACCGGAACCACTTCTGCAAAATCCAGTTCGTGACGATATGCTTCAATAAATGATAAAATCTCATCCTTTTTAACCGTATCAATTTTATTGATTACCAAAATTACCGGTGTATTGGTTTTCTTCAACTGCTCAATAATATGACGTTCTCCGGCTCCGATATAGGTGGTTGGTTCTACCAGCCAAAGAATTACATCCACTTCCGAAATGGTTCTTTGTGCTGCATTTACCATATAATTCCCCAATTTGTTTTTAGCCTTATGAATTCCCGGTGTATCTAGGAATACAATCTGACCACGTTCATCTGTATATACAGTCTGAATACGGTTTCTTGTAGTCTGTGGTTTATTAGATGTAATAGCAATCTTCTGTCCGATAAGACTGTTCATTAATGTAGATTTCCCAACATTCGGTCTTCCGATCAAACTTACAAATCCGGATTTATATTGTGCATTATTTGTTTCCATTCTTTTTCCTCGTTTTCATAATCTGCAAAATAGACAATCACCAAATGGTAATTGTCTATTCCTTTATAACATCTTCAATTTATTTTAGCAAGAGTCCATTTATCCATCAACTGATATGGTCTTACTTTTTATTGCTCTCTTCACTTACATTTTCGTTCTGAAATAGTTCCTGCTTCTTTGCAACCTTTTCTACATTTCTTTTATGCTTCTTTTTTAGAACCACACGAATCACAATTACACCAACTGTAATTACAACTGCCCATACCACTAATACAGGTATGGCAATCACAAATTCAATGGCAAAATTCTTGATTCCGTTGGTTACACGGTATACATTTTCTAAAAAACCGGATTTAATTCTTTCCCAAGTCGTTTTCTCCGGCTGTGGAGTATAATGTTCCACTTCTTCCACATTAATATGTACGGTACTATAATCTACCTGATTGTCAAAAGTACGAAGCTGTGACTCCATACTTTCAATCTGATATCTTACCTCAGAAAGACGGCTTTCAATCGCAATAATATCTTCCATACTTTCGGCATTTTCCAAAAGTGTCATCAAACGTTCCTGTTCTGTCTGAAGCATCTTCTTATGACTGGATAAATCCACATACTGTAATGTTACATCTTCCACAGATTCACTTTCATAAGTAATGTTTCCGATTTCTGCTACCCTTCCTGTAAATTCATCCAATTTATTTGCCGGAATTCTGGCTGTAATATTAGCATGGCGGTTACGATATCCTTTGACTCTGCTGTTATAGTTTCCATGATATGCGTCTTTATATTCGATATAACCACCCAAATTATTGATTTCCTGTTCCAGTCCTTCGATTAACGCATCATAATTCTCAGTTTCCAGATTCAGGTCAACGGTACGAATTAATTTACGTTCTGTCTGGACTTCTGCCTGCCCGGATTCTTCTGTTACAGCTTCTTCTATACTTTCCTCCGCAATTTCATCTGCGGTTTCCATTTCTTTCATTTCTGCACTGCTTCCGGTAGTTACCATGCCCATAGCGTTATCTTCATAATATACCTCTTCCATCGGGGCAGATGCCATAGGGGCTGATTCTGTTGCCGCACTATCTTTAGAAGCACCGCCACAGCCAATCTGTAAAGTTGCTGCCAAAAAGCACATTCCTAATGTGAAAGCTAATTTTCTCTTCTTCATAACTGACTCCTCCTCTTCCTGTGCCATTTATGTTTGCTCGTTATCGCGGAGAAAACCAAATGCTGCTTTCTGCATCGCTTGGTTTTCTCTTCGCATACATTATATCATTTTTTTCAGACAGCAGGGGGATTTACGATATTCTTTCTGAAATCTTAATAAAATCTTCATTTTCTACAGCAAATTCTCCACACTGCCAAACAATTCCCTGTTTTCTTTCACTTTCGCTGCCGCACCTACTATACAGATACAATCATCCTCCAAGAAGCCCTCTACATATTTAGCAAGTCCACGAATGGTTTCTTCATCTGCCACTAACAATTCATCTCTTTCCTTTTGGAAATCTTCTTCTGTCTGTTTTGTCATATAAGCAGATAAAGAACGAAGTCCTTTGCTTTGCGGTGTCAATGGAGTGTCCAAATCACTGATAGCACCGATAAGGTACTGGGTCATAGTTCTTTCATCTCCTGTGAAATTCTTCAGATAATCCACAGCCCCTGAATACACATCTAACGTTTTAGTTAAATTAGGGTCACGGTAAGATACAAAGAAACTGTCTCCATTTTTAGAGAATCCGGACATACATCCATAAGCCCCACCTTTTACACGAACCTGATTCCAAAGATAATCATATCCCATAATTACTTTCAACATTCTTAGGGCTCCCGTATAAGGTAATCCTTTTTGCAAAAAGTTTCCGGCTTTTGCCACATACTGTACCTGTCCTGCTGTCATAAAGGCTTCGTTTTTCTTTTCAGGCACCACAGTAAAACCTTCTACCGATAAATCACAGTTATATAACTGCGCTGCCAAATCGGATACAATCCCCGCAAAAGTTTCATAAGCCTTCTTGCTTCCGGTAAAATCAAACATCAGATTTTCAGGACGGAATAAAAATTTACAAATATTCCTTAATTTTTCTTTCAGTTCTTCTTTCTTTTCTTCGTAATTTTTTTCAATATCACATACCAGACGATACAATGGAATTCCATTCATTTCATTAGAAATCGCCGCTGCTTTACTGAAATAGGACGCTGCTCTTCCCATAGCTACCTGATGTCCTGAGGATGTCATATCTGACTGCATTCTGGATTTTAATTCAGCAATAATTTCATAAAGACGTTTGTCGTCTTCAAACACGGAATTCAGCAGCACTTCCTTAGACAAATCATAGGCTTCCCGTAACTTAGATTCCAAGGTTTTTACTTTCCATTCAAAATATACATCACACTTGGACAAATTCGTAGAATCCGTGTATAAATTCACTACCGGAACCATTCCTCCTGTTTCGATATGAATTTCATCAAATAACTGACTGTATGAGAACTGTTTGGTATCTACCAAACCAATTACATTTTTAAATATACCCAAATAGGTCAAATATTCTGTAGGAACCTGCATAGCTTTAAACATCAATCTGAAATAACTGATGCCATTGGTAAAAATATCATGATACAAACTTACAGTTTCACCGATTCTCTTTTCTTCGTTAAATAATTTACCCGTTTCCTTCTTAATATCTTCTTTTTTCAAGACCGGAATACATTCCAAATCCTCCGGTGTATCTTCTGTTTCCTGAAATTCCAAAAGTGCAGCTGTATCTGCCACAATTTTTTCTTTTTCCTTTTCTGTCAGGGATTCCTTGTAAACCTGTAATTTTTCGTATAATGCTTTTTCTTTTTCCTCTGCCAGATTCTCTACCGGTTCTACAATTAATATGGTTTTATGGTTATTATTTAACAAATATTCTTTGATTAAATTCTCATAGTAATCAGTTCCAATTTTATCCCGCAAGGATTTAAAGGTATCTTCCGCTTCTACATGAACAAAAGGCAGACTCTCATCATATAACCAGCTGTCCAGAATCTGTAACCCATACATAAGTCCCGGTGGGTAAGAACCAAAATCACCTTCACGGTACTTAAATTCATAATAATTTAAAGCAGCTGTTAAAGATTTTTTATCTAAACCTTCTTCACAAAGCTGTTGTAATTTCTTTTCAATGATAGAAATAAACTCTTCCTTTTTCTCCCCGTTTGTGTTCTTACTTACCAAACTGAAATAAGGCTGTTTTACCCCATTATCATAAAATCCATATACATCTTTTCCTATACCAGCATCCAAAAGTGCCTGTTTTACTTTTGCTCCCGGTGCAGAACAAAGAACATAATCCAATATCTGAAATGCCAGATAATGTTCCGGATTCAAATTGTTTTCCATAGCAATATTGTAGCTTAAATAGGTATTTTCCTTTAATTCTTCTCCCTCGGAAATGGAGTATTGTTTTCTTACTTCCCTAGGTTTCTCAAAAGCAACCTGCTCTTGTATATCCGTATTCATTTCTAACTTTTCAAAAGCAGACAAATAATGTTCATCCATAAACATTAATTTCTCTGCCATATCCATATTCCCATAGAGATAAATATAACTATTGGAAGGATGATAGTAGGTTCTGTGCATATCCAAATAATGCTCATAGGTCAATTCCGGAATATGGTCCGGATCTCCGCCGGATTCCTCACTGTAGGCATTGTCAGGGAACAGGGAATTTAAAATTTCCCGTTCCAACACATCATCGGGAGATGAAAATGCACCTTTCATTTCATTGTATACTACACCATTAATGGTAAGTTCACTGTCCATATTCTCCATTTCATAATGCCAGCCTTCCTGTCGGAAAGTCATATCATGGTTATAAATATTTGGATAGAAAACAGCGTCCAAATACACATGCATTAAATTTTGAAAATCTTTGTCATTACAGCTGGCCACCGGATAAACCGTCTTGTCCGGATAGGTCATAGCATTTAAGAACGTATTTAAGGAACCCTTTGCCAACTCAATAAAAGGGTCCTTTACCGGAAAATTCTTAGAACCGCAAAGTACGGAATGTTCCAAAATATGGGAAACTCCTGTACTTTCTCTCGGTGTAGTTCTAAATCCGATATAGAACACCTTATTTTCATCTTCGTTTTCCATAAGAACTACTTTGGCATCTGTCTTTTTATGACGGCACAAATAAGCTGTACTTCTTAATTCCTTAATTTCTCTTTTTTCCAATACCTCGTAAGAGGTTACCTCTTCTATTCTCATTTATTCTTCCTCATACAATTTATTTCTGAAAGATAAGGGAAAGCATTATCCCTTAAGGATGCTTTCCCATTTTTCTGTCCTTTATACCTTATAACGCAACTCCCATAAGACCAAGCTTGGTAATATGTACTTCCTCAACTATGGTAATATCTTTTTTACGCATCAATTCTTCATTTCCAACAATGTCCACGATACGATAGGTTGTACTCTTATACCCCGGTTTCTTCACACCATCATTTTCATCCTTCCAGACATTCAGACGGAATTTAGCTTTCATTTCTTTATATATCTGATAAGACATATCCGTTTCTTTCAAATAGAAAATGTGGTCTTCAATTTTCGTATTTCCATCTACTTCCCTAAGCATAAAACGGCTAATCAATGTTTTTAACTTAAAAGGAACTTCCTCTAAAACCAGCAGTTCATTATATGTGTGCTTTGCACCAATATATAAATTGGTTAAATCATGCATAACATATTTAAAATCTCTGTTTTCCAATTTGTTTCTCCCTATTATTCAAAGAATTCTATCTTATTTCCGCTAAACTTAATAGCCTCCCTGATTTCTTCTTCATCCAGTCCTGTTTCAGCAGCCAATTCTTCTACAGAAATTTTTCTTTGTAACGATTCGGCCAGTTCTTTTGCCTGGTCTGAAATACTATTTACCTTATCGACAATCTGCATATCTGCTTTTTTTGCTTCTGAATTTTCCGAAATATAATCCTCCATGGCATCCATAATCATTTTGCCAAGCATACCGTCTATTTCTTCCGGATCCTCCAGGCAGCCAAGCATTTCCACACCGGTAGCCAGAGCTACATTTCCTTCTCCGATTAAATCCTCCAACAAAACGCCCTGACCACTGTATAATTTAGCAATATCCACTACCTGAGGTAAAAAGGAATTAATGATATTTAATTTCCCGTTTGTCTCTCCGGCAATAGCCGCCATAGCATAGGCTCTTTTTTCTCCCTCCGAAAGCACCGGAAGTTCTGTTAAAGCTTCCAGATATTCTGCCAAATAGTCTTTATCTTCCTGAGTTAATACTTCTTCCATGTCTATCGGTTCCCCGATACCAATATTTTTACTCTTCAAATAGGCAAATACAGGTTCCAACTGTTCTTTTGAAATATCAATTTCTGCAAAAGCTTCTTCTACCTGTTCTTGTGACAGCATATTTCCCTGTTCTTTTGCAAGCTTTCTAATCTCTTCCAATTTTTTTGCAAATGCAAGTTCTTGATTCATACCTTAAACCTCTCAGTTCTTACATTTTATCCTGAAGCTTCTTACGGTAAGATATTGCCATTTCTTGAAATTTCGGCTTAACCTTTCGAAAAGCTTCTAATAATTTAGGTGAAAAAATACCACATTCACCATTGGTAATCATATAGAATACTCTTTCAATAGCTAACGCACCCTTATAAAATCTTTCATTGGTCATAGCATCGTACACATCTACAATAGACACCAACTGTGCGGAAATAGGAATTTGTTCTCCTATCAAACCATCAGGATACCCCTTTCCGTCATATCTTTCATGATGGGAACGGCAAATTTCCTGTCCGATTTTTAAATATTCTTCACTCAACACATTTTTAAAATCTTCCAACAATTCACATCCACGGATAGTATGGGATCTTAAATAATCATATTCATCATCTGACAGTCTTCCCGGATTTAATAAAATAGAATCAGGAAGGGCAACTTTTCCTATATCATGCAACGCACTTGCCGACACAATAATATCTAATTTTTCCTTTGTAAGACCGTACTCCGGATAATTTTCCAATACATATTCTCCCAAAATCTTCGTATACTGTTTCACACGGCGGATATGATTTCCGCTTTCCAGGCTTCGATATTCTGCCACATTACCTACAATACTGACAATTTCATCATTCTTTTTCTGTAATTTATCCGCTTGTAACTGCAATATCTTATATTGTTTCCGTAAAGTTAACATCTGATTTTCTACTTTTTCTTCCAAATGTTTTTTATATGTATAATAATTAACAATATTCTCTACACGTTTTTTTACAACCAAAGCATGGAATGGCTTACTGACAAAATCTGCTACCCCCAGTTCCATGCATCTTTTTTCTGCATCCGTCTGGTTCTCCCCACTGATAGCTAATACAGGAATAGTATCTATTAAATTATTCTGCTTCATATTTTCAATTACCTGAAACCCGTCCATTTCCGGCATTACCAAATCCAATAAAACCGCAGACAGACTTTTCCTTTCTTTTATAATAATCTTCCAGGCATCCATTCCATTGCTTGCTTCTATAATTTCATAGTCATCCTTCAGAATATTGGTAAGAATATCCTGATTTATTTTCATATCATCAACAATTAATATTTTACCATTCACAACTATTTCCCTCAATTCCTATTTTGAATCAGACATATCATTTCTAATTAATGACCGCAACTCTGCCTCCATCCTTTCGTAGGGTTACTCTGCTGACAGTCTTTGCCCGCCATGGTGCACCACTGATATCAACTAAGCTACCTTCATAAATGGTTCCTTTGATTGCAATCTTGGCACCTTCAAAGCGTTCTTTATACTTATCCATACTCACTTTTGCTTCCATCAATTGTTCCTGTTCTGTTTTCTTTGTATACAAAGCATCCTCTAATTTTAAATATATCGGATGAGTATTTCTGACTTCTACAGGATATTTTTGGAAATCTTCAAAAGCTCTCTGCAACAGCTTCAATTCTTCCTCTACTTCATAAATCTTACCCTTTATCTGGGCTTCCCTTTTAATAAATTCTTCGCTCTTTCCTACCTTAACTATGGTTCTTAGTCCACTGTAATTACCAATATCCGTAGTAGTGATTTTGGAACCGGCATAAGAAGTTCCTCCTGCTATCATACCTGTAACTTCAATGGTGTCTTCTGCATGAATATCGCAATTCATACAATAATTTACTTTTACATTACCTGTGGCATGAATTCTTGCACCTTCCAAAAATCTTGCCATTAAATCTTTACCGCAAACAATTTGCCCATGACCGGAAGCATTACATCCTTTTTTCAGAATAATATCTCCTTGCGCAGACAGATTCGCAGCTTCCACAAATCCATCTACGGTAATATCTTTTGTAGATGTAATAGAAACACCTTTTCCTACGTTCCCACGGATATGAACGGAACCGTCAAATTGTATATTTCCGGTAGAAATGGTAACATCATCCAGCAACAATATGTCTGTAATCATAATCTTATCATTTACATATTCGATTTTCCCATCTTTTGCTGAAATATAAGTTTTGCGGTCAGAAAGTAATTCAAAGCCTTTTCCTGACAACATTTTAATTTCTTTTCCTTTTCTGGAGGGCAGGTCCTTTCCGGTAACGGTTTTTCCGGGTTTTCCTTCTTCCGCTTCATGATAATAAGCAATTTTTTGGTTTTTCTTTACACTTTCCATCCAGTCGATATTTCTATAATCTACCGTTCCGTCATCCAAAATAACAGGTTTTTTACTTAAATTTGTTCTGAAAAAGAATTCATAATATCCATCTTTTCCCTGTTCCGGTTGTATTCCCCGGGCTACTACAAGATATTCTTCCCGACAGGTTCCTTTGATAATTACACTTACTGCTGTTTCATCAATTCCATAAATAACACCTGCTTTAAACAAATGAAGATATAATGTTTCTTTATCAATTTTTCTATTTTTTGTATGAAAGACAACCATTGCCTGCATTTCATCCTCGCTGACATTAATAGAAAATTCCGTGTTGTCTTCCGAATTCACAATTTTTTTGATAAAATCTTTATCTTTAGTAGGCTGTTTTAAATTAATATAAGAATCGGAAAGTTCATTTCGTTTCTTTTCCATTTCTTTTTCTGTATACATTAAAGTTGCATACTTTTCTACCGGAAGTCCTTCTTCCAATCCCAATCGGATTTCCCTCATCTGTCTCCAGTTAAAAAGTACATTCATATACCCCTCTGTAGGTACACGGTTTTTTAGCCCTAAACGGATTTCCCTCATTTGCTGCCAGTTATAAATTTCCTTAGCATACAATGAAACATCTAATTTACTTTCCAATCCTTCCACGATTTCGTGCAGACCGGCACCATTATAATTTACAGAAATGTACGGTTCTACATCAATGCCGTTTTCGATTGCCCTTCTTATCTCTTTTAACTGTTCTTCCTTATATCCTTCCTCAATATATTTTGTGATGTTGACCTTGGCCAATAACGCTTTTCGCACTTCTCTCAAAATTCCCGCAGACCATCCCTGGTTCACCGGTAATTCAATTCCCTGTGCCAGACCTTTTCGAATCTGACGCATAATCTCATAGGACAATTGAGGATCTGCATATTTTGAAACATCCAATCCATGTTTCAATCCTTCTCTAATTTCTTCCATCTGAAACCAGTCATATTCCGTTTTCGCATATTTTGCTACCGGTAATTTTTCTTCTAATCCCAATCGGATTTGGCGCATCTGGATTGCTAAAAATTCTTTTTTCGCATAATGGGATACCTTTAATCCCTTTTGAATACCTATTTCAATTTCATCAATCTGATCCGGCGAAAAGCCTTCTTTTTGATATTTTCCCCTCATAGTTTCTATATCCCACTCTTACTTCATTTTTGTTTCAGGGTTGCTTCCTTGCGCCCCACATTGATATCCCCTGCTTCCACTTACACTTTACTGTATCTTCACGTGTTCGTGGGTAAACAAATGATCCTGACAATATTCATAATTACCGTCACATTTGGAACAAAAACGGAATTCCAACTCCGGATTACTATCTTCTGTTCTTCCGCATATTGCACATTTATGTCTTGTTATTTTCTGCATTTTTTTCACTTCTGACTGATATACTTTCTGTTTATATACCTGTTTCGGTGAAACATATTTTCTGTTTCTTGAATATAAAAAGAATACAATAAAGTTAAGCAATGATGCTAAAATAATTATTTTCCCGACCAAATTGGTGCTGACAGCTTCCATTGCCAAAATAAAAGCATATAAAATTCCCAACCATTTTACCTTCATAGGTATCGGGAATATGAATAAAATCATTACAATCTGCATTTCCGGAAAGGTTACTGCATAAGCCATTAAAATAGACATATTAATGTAATAGGTGCTGACAAAAGCTCCGATTCCTATAGCATTAATACCGTAACCGAAATAGTAAATACCATAGGCTAAAAATGCCCCCAAAATAGTAAACAGCATTCCCGAAAAAATATACACATTAAACCGATAGGTTCCCCATACCCTTTCCATATTGTTTCCTATGGAATAATAAAAATATAGCATCAACAAAGTAAATATAATATTACTGGAGGAAGGAGGTACCACTATCCAGGTAAAAAGTCTCCATACCTGCCCCTGTAAAACCAATGCAGGCTCCAAGGTTAAATAATTAAAGAAATTTGCATTTATCATCTGTATGATGTATCCAAAGGCATAACATATAATCAAATACAGGGAAAGATTTTGTATTGCATGTTTTCCCCATTTTCGTTCCATTTTATCTATAAAATTCTGTTTCATTATTTCCTCCGCTTTTTTCTATATACTCTCAGGGTAAACTCCCCTCAATTTAATATATTCTACCAAAGTAAACTTTAAATGTAAATGTCAGAGAAATTATTTTGAGAAATATAATAATTTATTTATTCTTTTTATATAAAATAAATAAAGCTGTTGCAGAAGGAATATTTAAAGGTTTTAAGCTATCCTACTTGTACGCATCTGTGAGACATTGTCTGTAAGAAACGAACAAAAGCTATTTATAGCTTATTGTACGTTGATTACAGACAATGTAACGAACAGTAAGCGAACAAGGGATACTTAAAACCTTTAATAGAGACCTTCTGTAACAGCCCTCTTATTTTCAATGCAATGCACTGTCCCATAAAGCTTTCTGAACCTCATACTGTTCATTAAGCCACTTTACTGCATCTTCTTTTCCTTCCATGGTCAAAGGAAAATCTTTTCGTTGTTTTTTTGTTTCCGATGTTTTGATATAGTTATAGGGTCCCGGCCAAATAACTACCTCCATCCCATCTCCTGTCTTTGATAACCGATAACGCATTCCTCTATAACTGCCGGTAAAATCATCTTTTTTTATGTACTGGATAGATATGGTGCTGGAATCTATCATTTTAATCCATCATTCCTTTCAAACTGCTAAATTCAACGCACTCCAAAATTTAGAATATTTCTTCAATAATCGCTTCTACTTTTTCTTTAATATCCATTTTCGTTTCCTCCGATTTATAAACTTAATATTATGTTTTCTATCTCTTCATAAAACATTTCACCACATCTTATAGGACATAATCAACACATTCAAAATTTTACAATAAGGTATTGAAAAACACAAGATTTACATATAAAAATACTTCTCCGCACTACTTTCTTATAGTTGCGGTTGCCCAACTCCTATGATAAAATAAACGACAGATAAAAATAGGATGGTGATTAATATGCCAATAAAAATTCAAAGTGATTTACCTGCAAAAAACATTCTGGAAAATGAAAATATATTTGTTATGGACGAATACCGTGCCATTCATCAGGATGTCCGACCATTGCAGATTATTATATTAAATTTAATGCCTGTAAAAGAAGACACGGAATTGCAGCTTCTTCGTGCCATGAGTAATACTCCTTTACAGGTAGATGTTACTTTCATGAAAATCAGCAGTCACATTTCAACCCATACTTCCAGTAACCATTTAAACAAATTTTACAATACCTTTGATGAATTAAAAGGCCGAAAATGGGATGGTATGATTATTACCGGAGCTCCGGTAGAACAGATGGCATTTGAAGAAGTGGATTATTGGAAAGAATTATGTGAAATTATGGATTGGTCCAAAACCAATGTTACATCCACATTCCATATCTGTTGGGGAGCTCAGGCAGGACTCTACTATCATTTCGGAATTGATAAAGTATTATTAGATGCTAAATTATTCGGTGTATTTGAACATAAGGTATCTAATCGAAAAAATCCTTTGGTCCGTGGTTTTGATGATTATTTCTATATTCCTCACAGCAGACACACTGCAGTACCTTCTGAAAAAATTCATGCCTGCAAGGAATTAACTGTATTGGCAGAGTCTGAAGAAGCGGGTGTTTTACTGGCTATGACCGAAGAAGGAAAACAGGTATTTGTTATGGGACATCCGGAATACGACCGTTTAACTTTAAAAAACGAATATTTCCGCGACAAAAATAAAGGCTTACCTATTGACCTTCCAAAGAATTACTTCCCTAATAATGATGATACCCAAAAACCAAAGCTACAATGGAGAAGCCATTGCAACAATTTATATACAAACTGGCTGAATTACTTTGTATACCAGACTACCCCCTATGAACTGTAATTTACAAATAACTACATACAAAAAGAGTATGGTGCCTTTGAAGTGTACCATACTCTTTTTTCGTCCCTTAATAAATATGTTCCCAGATAGTCATTAATGTTTCATTGGCCCGTTTCAAGTCTTCCTGATTTACCAATGAAAATCTTCTTTCAATCATAGGTTCTCCTTTTTCGTGGATTTCATCATATATTTTATTCCCCAGTTCCGTTGTCTCACAAAAATGTCCATGATTATATTCTCTATTATGACTTCGTTTTACCAGTTCTTTTTTCTCCAAACGTTTCAAATTTCTGGAAACAATAGATTTATCCGCACCTACTATTTTAACAATTTCCTGTTGGGACAACCCCGGATTATCCACCACAACACCTAAAATTAAAAATTCTGTCTGATTCAGTTCATACTCATCTAAAACTTCTTTCCAGAACTCACTGAAACGATGCACTAATTTAAAAGAAAAACGCATCAGAGATTTATAATATTCTACATTTTGGCTGTTTCCTGCAATTCTTCTTTCAATATCCTTATCCGTTATCATATCTTCGTAAAAGCTCTCTTTCTTTTCCTATCACTTTGCACAAAAACTCTTATTTATTATGCGTCCACATATTGTTCCAGAAATTCCTTTTCTGTCATAATTTCTACCCCTAACTCTCTGGCTTTTTTATTTTTTGAGGAATTGGATGTAGCATCATTATTAATTAAAGCATAGGTTTTTCCGGTTACACTTCCGGTTACTTTTCCTCCCATAGATTCAATTTTTTCTTTTAACTGATTTCTATTTTCAAAATATTCCAGACTTCCGGTAATGGCAAAGGATTTTCCATCTAAAATTCGATTTCCCTCCTCCAAAACTTCCACTGCAATGGTTAACTCTTTCAAAAGCTTATCCACCAGTTCTCTATGCTTTTCATCCTTGAAATAATCTCTGAAAGTTCCCGCAATCACGGCTCCCACACCATCAATCTGGCTTAATTCTTCCACTTCCGCATCCATCATTGCCTGCAAATCATATTTGTATTCTTTACAAATCATTTTAGCATTGGCAAGCCCGATATTGGCAATTCCTAAGGAATAAATCATTTTGGGCAATGTGGTTTTTCTGGCATTTTCTACACTTGACATGAGATTATGATAAGACTTTTCGCCAAAGCCTTCCATTTCCATAATTTCTTCTTTATATCTGTCTAAATGAAAAATATCCGTAAAATCATGGAGAAAACCTTTGGCAATAAATTTTTCCAAGGTTGCTTCACTAAGTCCCTCTATATTCAAAGCATCGCGGCTCACAAATAAAGTAAATGCCTTAATTTTTTTTGCACTGCACTCCGGATTTGTACAATACAGGGATTGTACCTCATTGACCTGTTTTATTTGTGTTTCACCACCGCAGGCAGGACAACATACGGGAATCACCAAAGAATCTGACATGGTAAGATTTTCCGCAATCTGGGGAATAATCATATTTGCTTTATATACAGTAATGGTATCCCCGATTCCCAATTTCAAATTTCTTACAATGCTGATATTATGCACAGAAGCCCGGCTAACCGTAGTTCCTTCTAATTCCACCGGCTCAAAAATAGCTACCGGGTTAATCAGTCCGGTCCGGCTTGGACTCCATTCTATCTCCAATAATTTGGTCTCTCTCATTTCATCTGCCCATTTAAAGGCAATGGAATCACGGGGAAACTTTGCTGTTCTTCCCAAGGATTTTCCATAAGCGATATCATTAAAGGATAACACCAAACCATCTGACGGTACTTCATAGCCTGCAATTTTTTCTTCAAAATAATGAATACTATCTAAAATTGTATCTGCAGTCACTTTTTTGTATTCCACCACTTCAAATCCAAGAGATTTTAAAAATTCAAATTCTTCTTCGTGGGTCGAAAATTCCTCTGATTTCACAAGGGAAAAAGCAAAAAATCGGACTCTGCGGTTCTTTGTAACTTCATTATTCAATTGACGTACAGAACCGGAGCAAAGATTTCTGGGATTCTTATATTTCGCCTCTGTCTCTGCAATTTCATCATTGATTTTCTTAAAATCACCATAAGTAATAACCGCTTCTCCACGAAGAATCAACTTTCCTTCATAAGGAATGGATATGGGCAGATTAATGAAGGTTTTGGCATTGTTGGTAACTACTTCTCCCACTTCTCCGTTTCCTCTGGTAACTGCCTTTAACAGCCTGCCGTTTTCGTAGGTAAGAACTACCGTAAGACCATCCAGTTTCCAGGACAGCAAGCCGTCCTTATCATTTAACCACTCTTTTAGTTCTTCCCTATCCTTTGTTTTTCCCAGCGAAAGCATGGGACTTTCATGTTCTTCTTTTGGAAGCTCCTCTACGGCTTCATAACCTACCGTTACGGTAGGGCTGCCTGCCAGTACCGTTCCTGTTTCTTCCTCTAAATTTACCAATTCATCATATAACTTATCATATTCCAAGTTACTCATAATTTCTCTGTCCTCAGCGTAATACGCTTTGGATGCTTCCTGTAACATGGTAACAAGTTCTTTCATTCTATTTAACCGGGTCATAACTATTCTCCTGCTATCCTGCTCTCTTATTTTATTCGTTTTCCCGACTTCCTACTTTTGAGTATAACATCTCCAACTCTTTCTCTGTAAGTCTTCTATATTCCCTTGGCTTTAGTTTCCCCAATTCAATATTGGCAATTCGGATTCTCCGCAATTGTTTTACCTGATATCCCAATTCCTTACACATACGGCGAATCTGACGATTTAACCCTTGGGTCAAAACAATCCGAAAAGTATATTTTCCCATAGATTCCACATCGCATGGCCGGGTAGTCTTCTCCAATTCGGTCAGATAAACTCCTGCTGCCATATCCCGTAAAAATTCCTGTGTTATTTCTTTATCTACCTTAACCACATACTCTTTTTCATGAAAATTAGCTGCACGCATTAAGCCATTAATCAAATTTCCATCATTGGTCATTAAAAGCAATCCCTCTGATTCTTTATCCAATCTTCCGGCATAGGTTACTCTTACAGGATATTTTAAATCCTGAATCACAGTCTTTTTAGCATGTAAATCTCTTTCGGTACAAGTCACACCAACAGGCTTATAATAAGCCAGGACTATTTTTTCTTCTCCGGCTAAAATCCGCTTTCCTCTTACAGTTACTTCATCCTGCTTTCCCACTTTGGTACCGCTTTCCGCAATTTTACCATTTACCATAACAAGTCCCTGCTCTACCAGCTTGTCTGCATCTCTCCTGGAACAGATTCCTGCATCTGCAATATATTTATTGATTCGAATTTTCTTTTCGTCCATGGCATCTGCTTCTCCTTGCACATTTCCAAATATTTTAACACAAAACTTAAGAGGGATAAACCCTAAGATTTATCCCTCTTATTATTACTCTACTTTTTCTTTGTTGTAGTTTTTGCTTTCGCTTCTTCTTTAGCTTTTGCCTCTGCTTCTGCTTTCGCCTTAGCTTCTTCTAACGCTTTTTTCTGTTCTTCTTTCTTCAACCATTCTAAATGCTGGCATCCATAAGATAAACGGTCACTGATAATCGCCATATCATAAATCTTATCCATAGCTGTCTTAGTAAGCATCTTGGAATTAATACGCCATTTCCAGTTGTTACCAACTGTAGATGGGAAATTCATTCTGGCTTCTGCACCAAGTCCTAACAAATCCTGTGCCTGAATGATACAGGTATTAGAACTACTCATCATAGCAAGACGGATATAATCCCAATATTTTTCTGCTTCAGGTGTAGCTGCATTATTCAAATATTTTTCAGCAAACGCTTTTGTTTCTTCATCCATACCTGTAGTCCACTGAACTAATGTTTCATTATCATGAGTTCCTGTATAAACTACACTGTTTCTGTCATAGTTATGTGGAAGATAACCGGATTTTCCACTGGGATCAAAGGCAAATGCCAATACTTTCATTCCCGGGAAACCACTGTCAGCCAATAATTTTTCAACGGTAGGTGTCATGTATCCTAAGTCTTCTGCAATAATCTGTTTCTGACCTAATCTCTTTTCCAAAGCATTGAATAAATCCATTCCCGGTCCTTTTTCCCAATGGCCTTCTTTTGCTGTAGTTGCTTTCGCCGGAATGCTGTAATATTCATCAAAACCTCTAAAGTGGTCAATTCTTACCACATCATACATTTTGAAGCAGTGTTCCATACGTCTGCACCACCAGTCAAATCCTGTATTTTTGTGATAATTCCAATCATATAATGGATTTCCCCATAATTGTCCGTCTTCAGAAAATGCATCCGGAGGACAACCGGCAACCGCACTTGGATTGTTTTCAGAATCAAACTGGAACATTCTTGGATTTGCCCATGCATCTGCAGAATCAAAGGCTACATAAATAGGAATATCTCCTACGATTTCAATTCCGCTTTCATTAGCATACTTTTTAAGTTTTTTCCACTGTCTGTCAAAAAGATACTGAATATACTTATAAAAATCAATTTCTTTTTTATATGTAGTTCTGTAATAATCCATGGAATAATCCCAGCGTTTTCTGATATCTTCCGCCCATTCACTCCAACATGCACCATCAAAAC
The DNA here is from genome assembly GCA_017555455.1 of Lachnospiraceae bacterium. Lineage (GTDB taxonomy): Bacteria > Bacillota > Clostridia > Lachnospirales > Lachnospiraceae > SFDP01. Next base: position 12,230 of record JAFZGJ010000065.1, on the reverse strand, counting down.
ATGGCTTAATTGCCATAAACATTGCATAGTCTTCCAACCATGCTTCATTTTCTTTTACAAATTTCTTAAAATCTTCTTTCTTATCCAAATTTTCATTTTCGAAAGCTTTTTCCAATAATGCTACTCGATGTTCCAACATTGCATCATAGTCAACATAATTGTTGTCACTTCCCCAATTAATACTGTCACATTCTTTTTTAGTCAGAAGACCTTCTTCAATTAATTCTTCCAAATCAATAAAGTATGGATTTCCTGCAAAAGAAGATGGAGATTGGTATGGCGAATCCCCAAAACTTGTAGGTGTCAAAGGTAAAATCTGCCAATAACTCTGTCCTGCTTCCTTCAATTGATCAATCCATTGATATGCTTCCTTAGAAAAACAGCCAATACCATATTTGGATGGTAAACTGCTTATAGGAAGTAAAATACCACATGCTCTTTTCATAATATGCTCTCCTCTTTTTCATTCTTGTCAAATTTTATCACATTTTTGTTTTTGTCACAATCTTTGTTTTTGTCAGAATTTTTTATTATTTTTATACAATTCATACAAAACAACCTTTTTACTGTTATTAGAATTTCTTTACTAAAAAAAGAGGCAGTTAATGCCTCTTTTTACTCCGCTCTCTTTTTCAATTCTGCAAATCTTAGATCGATCTCCTGCTGCATACGGAATACAACTTCTGCGTATTCCTCCTTTTGTAAATGTTTGGTTCGCCCCATCATGGAAAGCCAGTCTATGACAGGAATTTTCTTTCCCGTTTTTTCAGGATCATAGGAAAGTCTGGTAACTCCCTGTTCTACTTCATACAACGGGAAATAACAACAATTAACTGCTGCCTCTATAACTTTTCTTTCCGTGGCAGGTTTATCATTCCAGTTTAAGGGACAGGCAGAAATAGCTTTAACATAAGCGGTTCCCACGTTTTTGGCATAATAAGCCGCCTTAGCTGCTTTCTTCATAAAGTCCGTAGGATTGGATTCCGCTACGGTAGCCACATAGGGAATTCCCGTTGCAGCCATAATACGAGGCATATCTTTATGAAAAAATGTCTTACCATATTGTTTGCTTCCCACATGAGATGTGGAACTTCTTGCTCCTAGAGGTGTAGAATAAGATAACTGATATCCGGTATTCATATAACCACCATTATCATATTCGAAAATCAGCAATCGATGTCCTCTAAGGGCGGTTCCCAGCGCAGATCCCATACCAATATCCAATCCGCCATCCCCACTAACCATGACAAAAAGAATATCGCCCTTTGGAATTTCTCCCTTTTCCTGCTTCCTATAACAGATTTCTGCCACACCACTTAACGTAGCTGCTCCATTTTGAAACAAATTATGAAGATAAGGAACTCTGAAGCTGGTCTTTGGATAAGCAGTCGTCACAATCATGGCACAACCGGTTTGGAATAAAAATACCACAGGGTCTTCAATTCCCCTAAGCAGAAGATTTAAGTTAACAGGAATTCCACATCCCGGACAAGCTCCATGGCCCGGTGCAATTCGTCCCGGCATAGCTGTAACTGAGTTTAAATTACCACCGCTAACCTTTAACCCTTTCTCTGTCATTTCTACCTTGGTAGACCCTATCATAGTCTTCTCTCTTGTAACAGGTGCAAATAATGGTTTATCTTCTGTTTCAGAAACCTTACCTGGTGTAATACCGTAATAAGCAAAATCCGGTTTGCAATCATCTTCCAGCCATTCCAACATGTCACGGACATCTTCTTGAAAAAAGTCTTTTCCCCCAAGACCATACACCAAACTTTTAATTTTCACACTGTTACCGGCTTTTTGCATGGCTGCCCGGACTTCCAAAGATAAATTTCCTCCGCCGGCTCCATAGCTGTCCTGTCGGTCCGCCACCAAAATATTTTTTGCCTTAGGAAGAAAGGTTACCAATTCTTTTACTGGAAAAGGGCGTAGTACATGCAATGTAGCAGCACCTGCTTTTTTCCCTTCTTTACGCATTTCTTCTATAACATCTATAGAAGTGTCATAAGAAGATCCTAATAAAAACAAAACATTTTCCGCATCCTGACAGCCGATTCCCTCTACTTTCCCATAGTTTCTGCCGGAAATCTCTCCATAATCCGAAAACAGCTTTGGCAACAGCTTATCAGCCTCTTCCATTGCCAAATGTAGCTGATATCGGTTATTAATAATATCCGGTTCATTCATATAGGAACCTACGGTAATGGGATGCTCCAAATCTAAAAAGGGATATGGCTCCTGTTTTTTACCAATAAAATCCTGAACCATCTTATCTTCTTCAAAACGGTAGCATCTGCTTTTTTGATGACTGGTAAAAAAACCATCGTAGGCAACTACAACCGGAAGTCTTACCGCTTCAGACAGTTTTAGTGCAATGATATTAAAGTCATACACCTGCTGTACCGTATTGGCAAATAAAATGCACCATCCGGTATTTAAAAGATACATAAGGTCACTATGGTCTCCTTTAATAGATAACGGACCGGAAACGGTTCTGCATGCCACATTCATTACCATAGGATAACGGGTACCGGCTTGCACCGGAAACTGCTCTAAAGCATATAAAATTCCATTGGCACTGGAAGCATTTACTACTCTGCCTCCTGCTACCGATGCTCCGTAACAAATTCCTGCTGCACTGTGTTCTCCTTCTGCAGCTACCATTACCAGATCAGTCTCTCCGTTAGCCCGCATAATATCCAAATTTTCTGCGATTTGGGTGGACGGAGTAATCGGATAATATCCCATTAAATCATATCCTATCTGTTTAATGGCAATGGCTGCCATTTCGTTCCCGGAAGCGTATTCCATAACCTGTTTTTCCATTATACTTCTCCCCCTTCCATTCTTTCTTCTGTTAAATATGATTCCGAAGTAATATAACCATCTGCCCCTGCTTTTTCATAATACTTCGGCAATCGTAACAATTCCTGATTGGGCATAAAATGTTCTTTTCTTTCGTTCTCCGCCTCTACGCCTCTTACCAAAGCATTTACGGGACATACATCCACACATCTGAGACAGCCTTTGCAATGGTAATAATCCAGTCCTTGGTTTATCATCATATCTTTTCCTTTAAATTTCCCTTTGGCAAACTGAAATACCATATCCGGACAGGCAGAAAAGCATAGACCACAGTTAATACACCTCTCTTTAATAAAAAGCGGAATATATCCTTGTCTTGAGGGAGATAAATCGGAAATTACCGTATTTCCCAAACGTGGATTAATTCCTCCCATAGGTGCAGTAAGGTAGCCCCACTGAAGTTGATCTGATTCTCTCCCCTTATAATCCTCCTTTGTAGATTCTTCCATATTACTTCCATTACGGTCTGTTAGAGGTAATTTCCTTATCTCCTCATACCCTCTCTTCATTCCTTCCAGATTGCCTTGTAAACTTGCCGGATATTTTTTCCCCAAAGTATCTCTGCAAATCTGTTCCCCTACTTCCGGATTTTCTACTCCAATGACCTTCAAAACAGCCCCCAGCATCACCACATTAATTCTGGAATGGGTTTCCATGGCAATTCTTTGTGCATCTATTCCATAAATTTCTCCCCGGAAAAATGGAAATTCCATTCTTTCCCCATCCGTGGCAATGATAATCTTAGTTTTCTCATTACAACCTTTCCACACAACTTCATCCTTTAATAATGCCTGGTGAAAAACTACCAATAAATCCGGTTCTACTATGGGAGAATGGAGTCTGATTTCTTTTTCCTTCTTACAATAACGGACAAATCCTTTTACCGGTGTTCCTGTTTTTTCAGAACCATAACTGGAAAAATTACTGCTGTTTACGTCCAGATATTTTACGCCCAGTTCACCTAACATCTTGCCAAGAAGATTGGCTCCCAAACCACCGATACTTTCCAATCGTATTTCATAGTATTCCTTGCCTTCCTCCAATATCTTCTTAAACCCTGTCTTTTTTTCTCCTACCTGCACTTAACAACCCTTCCTTTCCACTATTCTTCCACTTTACTAAACTCATCTTTTCCCACCATACATAAAGGACATAAAAAATCATCCGGTAAATCCTCAAATTTTGTTCCTGCAGCAATTCCCAAATCTTCATCTCCCAACGTTTCATCATAAATCCATCCGCATACATCACATACATATTTCATTTCACAAATCTCCTTTTCTAATTTTCTATGACTTATTTGCACAATTTTTCAGCTAAATGCTCTAACTGTTTTCTGTTTTCCTCATTCATCACGGATAAAATCTTTATCCCAGGTTCTACCCATGTAATATTTTTACTCTTTTCAAATTTTTCTTTCATAAGTTTTCCGGCTGTGGATGCCCAACTTCCGTTTTCTATTAATGCCAGCGTCCTGTTTTGATATTCTCTTTCCGTAAGACAATGAATAAACTCCCTCATGGCCGGAAACAAGCCTCCATTATAGGTAGTGGTTGCCAATACCAGCTTCGAGTATTTAAAAGCATCTGCTACCACTTCTGACATCTCACTTCTTGCCAAATCATATATTATAACCTTTTGTAAATACTTCTCTTCTAACAATTTCTGCAACAATAATACTGCCTTTTTGGTATTCCCATAGACAGAAGAATAAGCAATTACTATCCCTTCTTCCTCCGGTTCATAGGACGCCCACTTAAAATAAAGTCCAAGATATTTTTCAATATTATCCTTTAATATGGGACCATGTAAGGAACAGATATATTGGATCTCCTGATTAGCTAATTTCTTCAACAAATTTTGTACCTGAATCCCATATTTTCCTACAATGCCAAAATAATATCTTCTGGCTTCTTTTTCCCATTCATCTGCCACATCCAAAGCTCCAAATTTTCCAAATCCATCGGCAGAAAAAAGAACTTTATCCGTAGCATCATAGGTAACCATAACCTCCGGCCAATGTACCATAGGTGCTGAAATAAATTTTAATCTGTGTTTTCCGAGAATTAATTCCTCTCCATCTGCTACAACTTGCTTCTTCGCCTGAAAATCCTCGCCAAAATAATGTTTCATCATGTCAAAGGCTTTTGCCGTTGCCACCAGTATAGTTTCCGGATATCGTTTCAACAAATGAACAATATTAGCTGAATGATCCGGTTCCATATGCTGAACAATTAAGTAATAAGGTTTTTCTTCTCCCATTTCTTTCTTCAAATTTTCAAACCAAATATCTGCAAATTCTTCCTCCACCGTATCCATAATTGCAATTTTTTCATCCAAAATCACATAAGAATTATAAGACATTCCATTGGGTACCTGATATATCCCTTCAAACAAATCAATGGTATGGTCGTCCACACCTATATATCTGATGTCACTTGTAACTTTCATGCCACGCCTTTCTATTCTTATTCCAACTAAAAATCTTATATGCTTTTTCTCTGTTTATTCTTCACATTTTTTTTGAAAATATGTATAAAAAAACGTTCCAAAATGATTTGTCAGGTTTTATCCATAACCATCATTTTGAAACGTTATACTTTTTAATCCTTATTCTGTTTTCTTTCCAATATTATAGCAATCACAAAAATCACAGCTATAATTAATGCCACTCCTCCCCATAAAGAAGGGGCGGTTTGATTTTCTAAAATAGTAATTTGATTTTCTCCGTGTTTTAAAGAAAATACCAAATAACTTCCATCCACCATACACTCTGTCTCATGCCATGAAATATCCGGACCTTTCACAAATACCCGTAAATCTTCACCCTTCACACTTTGTGGTATATAGTATCTTGCTCCTGTAGCACTTTCTGTTTCCTTTAACAAAAAGCCGAAGCTTTCCAACATTTCGTTCTCTTTTACTGCTTCCGGTTTACTGTCAACTTCTATCAATGCTACTTCCTTGGTTGCGTTAAAATTTCCCTGTAACAATAAAACCGGTTTTTCATTTATAGTCTTCTTGCTTGAAATAGTACCTTTTACCGGTGTATAGGATGCTTTAAAAGATATATCAAAAAATATTTCCTGAGTATTGGCTGTCTCCAACCCTTCCCAAATACCCATATACCCTTCTTTTACAGGTACTTCAGGAATATCCTCCGGTTCCAATGAGCTTCCATGATTAACTAATATCTGTTCATAAGAATTATCTTCTCCTATAAAAGTTACTTTTACCTTCCAAAATTCCTGGGGCAGATTTTCTAATTTCAGGAAACTGTTTCTATCCAATGGTTCCGCCAAACCGGAATAACTGATACCATCAATCCCCCCAAAATCCCGCTCTACAAATAAATAAAAGTTATTCTTCACAGGGTCTGCTTCTTTTCTATAATTTTCCTGTATACTGCCTAAAATATTCCCTACTTTTTCATTTCCGGAATTTAACTGTACCATACTGTGACAATCTGTAACAATACTTCCGCTTCCGACAATTCCTCCTACATTGGAGTTGCCTGAAATTTCGCATTTCACACTGCTGTTTCTAATATAACCGTTACTAAGTCCCACAACTCCACCTATGTAATCTGCATTGGCGGCATCGACGTTTCCGGTATTCATACAATTTTTTATCAATCCAAGAAATACCCAGCCGGCAATTCCTCCACCGTTCTGATTTCTAATGGTTACTTTTGCCTGATTATCACAGTTCAAAATAACAGCTCTCAATTCCCCTTGCAAATTCAAAGAAACTTCACCGGTAATTTCCAGTTCTCCTTCCGGATCCAAATTATTTTCCATAGCAATGACACCAATAATTCCGCCACCGTTAAGGTCTGCCTGAACTGCCCCCATATTTTTACAATTTTCTATCTTAGCCAGTAAATTGTCCTCTGTATCTGCATCCGAAACATCTGTAAAATTAATCCCGATATTATCTGAAGCATGAGAGACAATGGAGGTAATCCTCTGTGCCTGATTCATAATTGTATGCATCTCTTCTGTCAAAGTATTCATAGTATCCTGCCCACTCTGAGTAATACTGTTCAAAGTTTCACTCATACTATTCATACTTTCGTTTAAACTGCTTTTCGCCGCCTGTACACTATCAGAATCCGGCAATTTTATAGTCTCCCACAGCTTTAACTGCTCATACATTTCTTTTACTTCATTGACAGATAAAGCTTCTCCTTTTCGATATTCCTCCAGTTGCCGGTTAATTTCATCTACATTTAAAGAAGAAATGTCCACATTTTGTAATTCTTCCAACCTTTTTAATATTTCTGCAGTCTGCTCCTCTTCTGTCTTTTTCTCTTCTTCCTTCTTATCTGTATCAGATTCTCCCTGTGATTTTTCCAATTCTTCAATTTTCTTATTGATTTCATCCAAAGAGGACAGGTCTGTTTCCTTTAATAACTCTGATACAGCATCTCCGGTATGATTCAAATCATTTTGTAGTTTTTCTACCTGATTGTTTACATTTGCAGTATTCTGATTTACCTGTGTCTGTATATTTCCTGAGCTTTGCTCTATGGTTGCCGATGCCACCCCCAACTGACTCTCTAAAATTTGTAACGTATCTTTATCAAAGTCTAAATTGGTAACAGGTTCCATCTGTCCCACAATACCGCCGACTTCTTTTCTTCCAAAAACCTGTCCCTGATTTTCACAATTTGAAATATATCCTACCTGACTACCTGCAATACCACCAATATTATATCCTATATGTTGATATCCGACAGTTCCCTGATTATGGCAATCCTTGATGACTCCACTGCTGCTGCCGGCAATGCCGCCTACATCCGTAATGGTATAGGTAGCTTCCGAATTGGTAAGACTTTCTATGGTTATATCGGAAACTTCAAGGTTACTTTTCTGGGACTGTGTATTTACCATGGATAAGTTTTTACATTTTCGGATAACACCACTGTTTTCTCCGGCAATTCCTCCTACAAAATGAATCCCTAAAATCTTACCTTCCACCTGACAATTCTCTATGGTTCCGGTAACTTCATTGATTCCAATTAATCCACCAACATAATCTTTTCCGTCAACTTCTCCGGAAAAACTACAATTCAATATAGTTCCCGCATTTTTTCCAACCAATCCGCCTATCATACTTTTGCTTCCCTGAGGAGTCACTTTTCCTTTTACGGAAAGATTTTGTACAAAAGCATCTTCTGTCAAATAGCGGAACAGGCCTTTGGCGGAGCCATTTTCCAAAATATTTAATCCACTGATAGTATGATGATTTCCTTCAAACATACCACAAAAAATAGGGATTCCCTCAAACTCATTTCCGGTCAAATCAATGTCTGCATCTAAAACCACTATCAGATTTTCACTGTATTTATCCAATCTGCATTTTTCTGCGAACTCTAAAAACTCACGTTTATTTGAAATTACCAATCTGTTTTCTGTAACCGATGTATCTTCTATTTCCGATGCCTGTACAGGTAGTACCATAACGAACATAAGTAGTAAACAAAAGAACAGGGCTTTCCATTTAAGATTCTTTTTCATGCTCAGTTCCTCCTGCTTCCTCTACTTTTCCTTCTGTACTGACATAAGCATTAAATTCTCCTTTTAAAGTACCATTAATGTCAGCATCAATCATACCTGAAACATATCCACGGACATGTCCCTGCACTTTCATACTACCTCTTACAGTTCTTGTGTTTAGTTCTGCCCCTTTAATTTTGAAACTGGTCTTTTCAATGATAGAATCACCCAACACCAAAATTGCCGGAAGAACCAATAATACTAAGAAGATGGAAATAATGGTTCCTCTTCCGATACAAGTACCCATAATAGATACTACCGGTTGTGCGGAAATAACACCAATTAAAATTCCCGCCGAAGCCATAATGGTACCGGAAGTAAATACCGTTGGAAATGCCGCATTTACTGCTTCTACAATGGCTTCCTTATATGGCATTTTCTTTTTCAATTCCTGATAATGGCTTGAAATTACAATAGCATAATCAATATTAGCTCCCATCTGAATCGCATTTACAGTTAAATATCCTAAGAAATACAGCGGCTGATTCATTAATGTAGGGAAAGAAAAGTTAATCCAGATACTTCCCTGAATTACCATGATTAAAAGTATCGGAAGACCTACTGACTGGAACGTAAATAATAACACTAAAATTACAAAAAAGGCAGATAACAAACTAATTATCAGATTATCCCTTACAAAGGAGGATGCCAAATCACGGGAACTGGTAGAGTTGCCGATTACATAGTAATCACTTTCGTAATATTTCCCCATAATTCTTCTGATTTCCCCTAAAAATTCATAGGTAGCCTCTCCTTCTTCCGGAAGATTTAAATATACCACCATACGGCTGTATTTATCATTCTGAAGCTGCTTTTGGGCATTTTCCAGCTGGGCAAACATATCATTAATCATTTCCCCATCTTCTCCTTCTAAAAGGAGATTATTTTCTTCCATCTGATTTTTCAAATAAATAAACATATCAAATAAAGGTACTCTGTATTCATCCAGACCACCAAGGATTTCTCCATATTCATTATATTCCGTAGCATAAGCACCATATAAAAGCTGTGCCACCTCATAATCCAAGCCGATTAATTCACTGAATTCTCTTGGCGTCAAAGCATCTGCCAACATATATCCATCCATAATTTCTATGTTAGCAAGTCCCATGGTACTTTTAACTTCTTCTTTAGTTTCCAACTCTGCCAGAATTTTTTTCTGTGCTTCGTAGTTTCCACTGGGTACTACCAAGGCTACCATATTACTGGTACCAAAATTCTCTTTGATCTTAAAATATGCTATCTGTCGCTCTGTCATTTTAGAGGTTTCCAAATCTGTGTAACTATAACAGTAAGGACACTGACTGGACAAATAAAAAGCTCCAAATAAAGAAAGTACAAACAAAGGAGGTAACACTCTCCTTGATGCCACAGCAAATTTCCCTAAAAAAGTCATCTGAGGAAGTAATTTCTTATGACGTGTTTTATCAATTAACGGACAAAACAAAATCAATACTCCAGGCATTAAGGTAAATACAGATAACAAGCTTAAAAAAATTGCTTTAATTAAAACTATGGCCATATCTAACCCAACACCAAACTCCATACATCCCAAAGCTGCCAAACCACTAATGGTAGTCAGAGAAGATGCACTGATTTCGGGAATGGATTTTGACAACGCAATAATACACGCCTCTCTTGCTGCTCTTGTTTCATGTTCATCGGAAAATCTATGGCATAAAATAATGGCATAATCAATAGCCAATGCCAATTGCAACACCACAGCAATAGAATCGGAAATAAAACTAATCTTTCCACATAAAAAATTAGTTCCTACGTTTAAAAGAGCTGCCGCCCCAAAGGTTACCAATAAAACCAACACTTCCATATAAGCTCTGGATGTAAGAGTAAGTACAATTATAATAATGACACCTCCTACAAGCAGAATAAAAGTCATTTCCTGCTGCAAGGTAGCATTTTCATCAACCCCCACTACACTGTCTATAGCAATATCATATGTGGATAATTTCTCCCTAATTTGTTCCATTGCCTGCACGGAAATTTCATCCATACTTCCGGCTTTAAAGCTGACATCAATCAATGCAGAAGCATTTTTATAATGTTCCTCGGAATCATCAAAGGTAACCATATCCACACCTTCGATTTCCGTAATGATATCTACAATTTTCTCCGCAGTTTCATATGTAATATTAGACACCATGATTCTGGCACTGCCAAAGGTAGTAAAATTTTCATTCATGGCAACAATGCCCTGCCTTGTTTCCGTTTCCTCAGGCAGATATTTTGTTACATCATTCTCTACTTGCACCCAATTCATGGAAAACAAACTAAAAACTATTGCAAAGCCATACAAAAGAAAAAACAAATTGCGTTTATCAACAATAAAAGTAGCCAATCTTTGTATAAAGCCGTTATTACTTTTTTCTTTTTCCATAAAAGCCTCCTTGGAAAAATTTTCTCTTAGGCATTATTATAATAAACTTCCTCCGCTAAAACAATCATCAAATTAGAACTCTTCTATTTTCTTTTTTACAATTTCTGAATAAGAAATGTTGTAAAAAAAAGACAGAAAGTTAAAATAAACTTGTCTGTCCTTCTTTCCTTATATTAAAGTTATTGTTTCCAGCAAAAGAATGAAATCTCATTTATCACAAAATCATGTTATCCCTTAAAATCAATTACTGTTCCAACAAATTTTTCTGCCTCAACTTTTACATTATCAGCCATTTGTAAATAATTATAGTCGTATATCTTTTTCGTCAATTCCTCTATCGAATCCGCTGTAAGAATTTCTTCCTTAGTCTCCTTATAATTGAGTCTCTTTTCTTCTAACCGTTCTTCCCGTTCCTTTTTTTCTGCCTTTTTCTCCGCGGCTTTCTTTTCCGCTTTCTTTTCCGCTCTTTGTTTCTCTAATCGTTCTGCCTGTGATTTAAAAGATTGATCCATAACTGCAAAAAAAGAGGCTCTTCCATCATTATTTACCTGCATACCAAATCCTTTGATATTTGCAGAATTTCCCAATGCCTGTTGCAACTGTGGTAATTTTTTCTGTGCAGAAGCAATCACACTTTCATACTGTTTCCGGAACTGTTCATCCTGTGCCATACGTTCAATTTTTTCTTCATCGATTAACACCACCATTTTATTAGGATTTGCATATTTTCCGGCATTTGCTTTTGCTGCTTCTTTCATATCCTTGCTTACCAATATGAAATCCATATCCTTATATTTGGCCTTCAGCTCTTCATAGTATTTCTTTGCAGTTTCACTAAGCTTTGCCTGTCCTATGTTTTTGCCTGCAACACCATATTTTTTCACTTCATCAGCCGGTTTATTCTCTTTCGAAGCATAAGTATTGGCTGTCGCATTTGCATTGTTAGTAATTGTTCCTACATCCATGTAAATACCCCCATCCCTGTTAATGCATTTTCTTTAAAATATATATCGACAATTTTTATTTTCTTCTATACCATTTCCACAAACTTTTCTATTTATAACAATACCGGTTACCGGAACGCAATACAGAATCCACCTACACTTCCTTATCTACTTTATTTGATATCATCTCTGCCAAGGTATTGTTGTACGTACCATTATTCTTATATGTCCCACTTGACCTTGCTGCTGCATTGGAAATGCTGTTTGCCTTCATGGCAATTTTATCTGCAAATGAATTATGTCCTGTAAAAAACATTTTTAACGTACTGACATCCGCCTTTTTAAGCATCTCTTTGTCTAATTCCATGTTATTGCCTTTACCTATGTTAATGCCAATCTTTGAGAGAAGATTTTCATTGGATTCGGTAATACCTGTCATCCACACGGCATTTCTTAAAACAT
>JAFZGJ010000064.1 GCA_017555455.1 Lachnospiraceae bacterium | reverse complement strand
GCGTATTTTGAAAATGTTGAGAAACGTGTAGCCGAAACAAATGGTATTCATAAGAAATATGATACCCAACGTTATACCAAAAAAGCGCAAATGAGTCAGTTGATTGCCACATGGAGAGAAGAACTGAAAAATGATAGTGAAATTCTCCAGGATAAGACATTGGCAAAACTCTTAAAAGATATGGAAATTTATGCTGCCTTGGATGTTACAGCAACTCATAGTACAACCATAGGCAATGTAGAGAGTGCTCGAAGAGAGTTAAATGAAGTAGAAAAAAGTGTCAAGGAAGAGTCTAAGCAATTAACTAATCTTGCAAAAAATGTACAAAAATATATTGAGGAATTAGAAACAAAATCGGAACAACACCAAGGTATAGAAGAAGAAACCTTGATTGCAAGACGCCAGGTTATGGCACAGAATATCCAGTTGTTAATAGAAGAACAGATCAATGGATATTTACCGGAGATATCAGAAGATGCCTGTCATATTAGGGCAAAAGATAAAAACATTGCTACAATGGGGGGAGAAAGCTTTTCCGACTATCGTAATATGCCACTGTTTCCACATGATCCGTCACCAAGTGATATTAAGCAGGGATACATTGGGGACTGTTACATGGTATCAGTACTTGCTAATATTGCAAAAACAAATCCGGATAAAATTAAGGAAGCCATTCGCGATAATGGAGATGGTACTGTAACGGTACGTCTCTTTCAGAGAACAGTGTCAAAATACGAGGATTATTTTGCCCCGGATGCTACACCACCTACAAAAATGGAACCATTTTATGTAACCGTAGATAAAACGATTCCTCGTGTAACATCAGCGCGTAATTGTCTTTGGGCGGCTTTGATTGAAAAAGCCGTAGTAGCTTCCGGATTAACAGTAGACAAAAGATACAGTGGGACATATGCACGTCCTGTACCTGACAATATTGAGGAATTATATGAAAAATATAAAAATATGCGTGAAGATCAGCGTCCTTCTAAGGTAGAGTGTCCATGGTTATTTGATAAAGATAATAACTTGGTGAAGTGGAAGGCAGATTATGCACAAATCGAAGGTGGTCACTCAGAAATGTTTACCGAAAGTTTTTTGGGTGAAGGATATGAGGCAGTGCGACAGGAGACCAGTCCTGCAAGAACGAATGCAGCAAGAGATGTAGTTTATGATTTTATTATGATGCAGGTAGGAAAAGCTACTGATACAAGCTATGAAGAAAAGGCAAGAAAGATATTAGAATCAAGAGGAGATGCATCACAGCGTCTGCGTAATGCTTACAGTTTATTACGAGGCCTTAAAAATCATGATGTTGATTGGCGATATACACCATCTTTTACAGCAAAAGGAGAATTGGAACGTTTAGATAAGATTTCCTATGATAGTGATAGGTCCTATCAGGGGTTTGTAGAGTCTGCAGTGAATCCGCTTGCTTCATGTTTACTTGAAGGAAGTATCAGATATCCAGACGGAAGCTTTGCTGACGAAGTTACAAAGGCCATAGAAAAGGATATTAATGCTAAGATTGGTAACTATAATACGAAAGAACAAGAAACACTGAGGGCCTTAATGGAAGACTTCAAACAAAATCAGGAGCATATTCTTAGTGGAATCAGTGGCAGAAAATATCCTATTTCTTATGAGAAAAAGTTTGAGGAAATCAAAAACGAAATAGCCGCAGGTCATATTGTAGCTGCATCTTCACCGTATTCACCGGAGGGAGATGTAGACTTCAAAGGAGGGATTTTTTATTCACATGCCTATAATGTCATTGGAACAGAGGAAGAAGAAATTAATGGTAAAAATTATAAGTTCGTGGTAATGCGAAATCCCCATGGTTCTGACAAAGTGCCTGTATATGATTATAGTTCTATTCCTCCTAAGGCAATGGATGGAATTGAGCCTAATGCCCAGGGTGTCTTTAAAATGGAACTTTCCCATTTTATAAGTAATATGGATAGTATTAACATTAATGGAAAGGAAATGTCAGAGGAAGAGAAGTTCGTTTCTGACAAACTGAAATTAGGCTACATTCAACAAAATATTATGGCCAAATACGATAGAGTATTTACCGAGTTGGATAAAAATCTACAGAAAGCTATGAAAGAGGATCCTGAAAACCAGCAAGACATTCAAGAAATTAGAAATCGTATCCAAGAAAAGCTTCTCGCTAAAGAAAATATGATTATAAGTGGAAATGAATATCGTCCGTTTAAGGTATTGGCAAACGATATATTAAAGAGAAATAATAACCTGAAGCCTGCTACAAGACGTATCATAGAAGCTGCCGCAGAGTTTGCTGAAATGCGTGCTAACAAGATTACAGATCCAATGGCGGAGATTAGGAAAGATAAAACTATGAATGATCTTGGAGAGTCTCAGAGAACAGATAGTTTTTATGATGGAAGCAAACTTACGGAAAAAATTGACGAATATGCAGCTAAAAAGTATGAAATGCTGAAGAAAAAGCAGAACTTCGAAAAACAAAAGAATAGAAGAGACGAGGTCAAGAACAAGCTTTTAGAAGGATATACTAAGGAAGAAATAAACAATCTCATTAGTGATTATGAAGCAGAGGAAAGAAAAATATTAGAGTATTCAAAAATATGGAATACATGTATTGATGCTAAGAATCAGGCCCAAAATCGAATAAAATCATTAAATAAGGATATATCGGAATATAGAAGAAAAATAAACAGCTTTTTGGAAGAAAATGAAAAGAAGGACAAGGCTGTAGAAAAATTAAAAGAGTGTTTAAAAACATTCGAGGAGAAACAAAAGAGAGCAAGCGATCCTGTTCAAGATACTGAGAAAAAGAAGGAAGATTCGCAAGATGAGTTGAAACAAAAGGAAGTAGAACTAGTCGATGCCAAGAAACTGTTCAATAACCTGGTGAATGCTATGGCAAAAACTCCGGAAGAGAAGGAATACATACAACTTCGTTTGGATGGCATTGAAAATCCGAACGCATGGATAGACTATGACAGAATGGATGAGCTGGAAATGTCAATTCCAGCAAAAGCTTTGGAAGGGTGGAAAAAACGTCTTCAGCGAGTAGAGGACAAACAGAAGGCTTATTTTGAGAAAAAGGCTGAACTTGAGGGTGAGGCGTTAGATGATGAATTCGATGATTTTGAAGATAAAGATAATCAAACTGCAATGATAAAAGAAGCTTTTGATTTCAAACCGGGAGAGTTTAATCCATTATCGAATGTTCCTGTGAAAGAATATGTCAAAGAAGCCAAGGAATACATTAGTAAAGTAGAAAATGAACGTTTTAAAAGGAAGAAAGATTTAGAAAATCTGAAAAAGGCATATAATGATGCGGTAAAAGACCGAGACAATGTTGACGTAAAATTGAAACAAATAGAGTCTAAAGAAAAAGAGACAATGAATTCCAAGGAGAAACTTCAGAAAGCACATGAAGCAAAGGAAAAAGACTATAAATTGTTAAAAGAAACCAGAGATAGTTATAACGCTGCTTATAAAGATGCTTTTGAGAAAACAGAAAGACTGGAAGCCTTAGATGTGAAAGAGGAGATTAAAAAAATTACAGGAGAGTTTTTGGATAAACAAAACTTGAATGCGTCCAATCATACCAATAGTCCGGAGTTTAGCCGTATGATCCAAGCCCTAACTATTTTAAAAAATTGGCCTAATATTGATTTTGTTTGTAAGGATATGCCAACAGATAAACGTCCTACAAGCTTAGAAGGTGCTCTTAATCATTTGAAAAAACAGGCAGAAGATTATAAGACAGCAAAGAACAAACAGATACATATTTTCAAAACTGCAATATATAAAACTCGAATGTCCATGGCGGACTCGATTATCGACTTTGCCAAAACAACTAAAAAAGATTTGGCAATGGATAATAAAGCTGAAAGAGCAGAATTAAATTCTTATTTTGAAAATAAGGGCCAAGCTAATGGAGAATTAAAAGCAGATAAACAAAAGGATGTGGGTGCGAAAGAGACGAAACAGATAAATGCCCCTGAAGTTGAAGACGAATTGGGTGAATTTTAACATTGGAGGTTTTTGAATGAAAAGAAAAATACCATCACTTATGTGGATATTCCTTGCAATTACTCTTATGGCCTATATCGGTGCATCTTTTGGCTTTTGTTACACTACAAAGCCAAAGATTTCTAAAGGTGAATTTCCATTTTCTATTACTTATGAATATCAAGGCGAAACTAAAACCCTGGCAGGTGTTTTGGAATGTGAGTATTCCGGTTCTAAGACAATACAAGGAAAACATCATAGATATTGGGATGTAGAAACAACATACGAAAATCAGGGAAACATGGAGAATCCATGTATTGTGGAACAAAACGATGAATTGCAAACAGTACTTGCGGTCTATGAAAATATGGACGCAGGATACTTTATGGGGGATCCACTGCACAAAGATTATTACAGTGAAAACGGTTTTGAAGGAGTGGAACCATATATTGAGTATTATGATTATAAAAACGATATTTACTTAGAGGAAGAAAACAAAGATGAAATCCTTACATCTATTGGTTTTAAAATTGTGGATTACACCTATGCAGAACCTATAGACAACAGTTTTTCCTTCTCAGGAATTAAGTACGGATCGGATAATGTCGTTATATTTATTGCCATTTCACTGGTATTTTTCCTTCTTTGCTTGACTTTTGTTCGAAAGGATAAGAAGTATAAGTATTCCAAGCTGGATAAGTTTGGCATTGTTTTGAACTTCCTTGAGGGTATCGTTGTAGTGCCATTTATCTCTGTTGCCTGTATGTTGTTTGGGATTGTAGAAAGTGATGTGGAACTCATCAATCAGATTACATACAATATTCCGTCCGTGGCCATATTGTGTCTTGCATTGTCGGTAGCATTCCGTCGAAAAGGTTTTTCGAAGGCAGGTTTCTGGATTCAATTTGCCGGAATTCTGATGTTTATATGTGTATTTATATTGGGATTCCGGAGCAGAAGTATTAGCGGTTGACCATGATGAAGATGTTGTGAATTCCGTAGTTATGGATATTCCGTTAACTAAATGTGCAGATGTTACAGATCCCGAAGTAATCAAACAGTTGGGCATTTCAAACATTGATGTGGTAATAATTTCTATGGCATCTAAGCTGGAAGCAAGTGTTATGACTACCATGTTATGCAAAGAAGCCGGTGTAAAAACAGTCATTGCAAAATGTGGAAATGAAATGGATTGTAAGATTTTAAGCAAAATCGGAGCAGATCATGTTATTTTCCCGGAAAGAGACTCCGGGATTCGACTTGCCAAGTAAACACTCATCAGTACTCATCAGTGAAAGCTGATGAGTGTTTTTGATTTGTAACAAAAACACGGAGCTGGTGTATATAACAATGAGGGTAAGAAAACATCCAAAAGGGAAAGGAAAAGCAAATGCCAAAAAATGAGAAAATACAAGAAAATATTAAAAAAGCAATGATAGATGCAGAACTTGAATTACAGGACTATCCTGTAATGCCGGAGCACTATTCAACCATGTTAAAACATCCAAGCATGGATGCTACAGGTTATTATAGTGAACTGGATTTTGAAATTGCTGCTAAAATGAGACGATGTGAAACCAGCCTTCAAACCAAAGGAATTTTAGAAAAAGCTATGTATGATCATGTACGTGGTGAGATAGAAACCAAGGGTGCAGAATTGAAAAATGAAGTAATCAAACTCTCCAAGCAGCACAGAATTCTTACCAGAGCAGCAAGAATGTGTGATGACCCTGAGACAAAAGACGAACTAATTAGAATGGCAGACACCTTAAAATCTTCGAAAGCGGTGAAAGATTATAATCATCTAATTACAGCTTTGGAATATTATTCCGGAATTCATGCAGGGGAAAAGCGTATACCATCAGAAGCTATTGAGGCCTTGGATCGTTGTATTGGCTATCAAACAGATGGTTATATAGCGAAACCGTCTATGGATTCTTCAGAACGTTTGAAAACACTTCCTTCTAAGGTTAAGATTGACCTGGGAAATATGGACAAGTTTGCAGAACAGATGATGCAGTCTCATCCTAGT
>JAFZGJ010000063.1 GCA_017555455.1 Lachnospiraceae bacterium | reverse complement strand
TACCTTTCAACAGATTTCGTTTTTGGTGGATACCTATCGTGGAGAGCTGGATGCGATTTCTTTTGTGGATTATGCCTTGTTTGTTTCTTTTTTTCCGCAGTTAATTGCAGGACCCATTGTGGTACATGAGGAAATGCTTCCGCAGTTTGCAAGAATTGGGAAGGATAATAAAAGTAAAGAAGAAAAACTGGACCTTTTTGCAAAAGGTGTCTATGTTTTTGTTTTAGGGCTTGCGAAAAAGGTATTGATAGCAGATACTTTTGGAATTGCCGTGGATTTGGCCTATAGTAATGTAAATGGAATTAATGGATTTGAAAGTTTAATTACGATTGTATTTTATTCTTTGCAACTATACTTTGATTTCAGTGGTTATTGTGATATGGCAAAGGGAATTGCAGGAATGTTCGGTGTGAGTATTGCCAATAACTTTAATTCGCCGTACAAAGCAATTAATATTGTGGATTTCTGGAAACGTTGGCATATAACCTTGAGCCGGTTTTTTACAAAAAATATTTATATTCCTTTAGGCGGGAACCGCAAGGGAGAAGGCAGAATGTACTTGAATTACTTAATTGTGTTCTTCTTAAGTGGTCTTTGGCATGGTGCTGGAAGGAACTTTATTTTGTGGGGAATGATGCACGGTGTTTTGTATGTGGTGACAAAATGGTGGATAAAACATAGTGGTAAAAAGCCTGTTATTCAAAACGAAATATCTGTGTCGGAAAGATTATGTAATAAGAAACAGGGAATTGTAAAAATAAGCGGCTGTATTTTTACGTTTGCCTATGTCAGTATTGCCTGGGTATATTTCAGAGCAACTTCGGTAGGACAGGCAAATACTTTGTTAATGAATATAGTTACAAAACCATGGGCACTTCCGGGACGCGGATTTACAGATGCTTTTAATTTGGGTGAGTTTTGGTATGTATTGAAAATATTAAAGGTGGCGTCATTACCATACGCCCAATATTATATTATGATTTTATTTAGTGCCATTGTTTGGATAATTACCTTTTGGGGAAGGAATATTGATGAATTGGCAGAGAAATTTAAACCTACTATTTTCAATGCAGTAGTGACTTCGGTATTGTTTATTTGGTGTGTAGTATCTCTTTCGGGAGTCAGTACATTTTTATATTTCAACTTTTAAAGGAGGCATCCGTGAAACAATTAAAAATCTGGCTGATTACATTTAGTATTATAGTGGTTTTGGGACTGGGAGCAGTTGCGGGGCTGGTCTTTGTTGTGGATCCTTTTTTTCAGTATCATAAACCTTTGGAAAATTTTCCATATATTGTAGACCATCAGGTAAATATGAATCCCGGATTAGCGAAAAATATGGATTATGACAGTATATTGTTAGGTTCCTCCATGACGGTCAGCTTTAATACTGATTGGTTTCAGGAAATCTGCGGATTGAAAACCCAAAAGTTAAGCTATAACGGAGCTTATCCCAAGGATCAGGCGAATATTATGGATATCGTTTTTGAAGCAAAGGGAGATTCTGTAAAACGGGTTTTTTTAGGTATTGACGAATTGAATTATTCCGGTGATATTACCCAGACCAAGTTTGAAATACCGGAGTATTTATATGATGATAATTATTTTAATGATGTAAAGTATTTATTTAATAAGGATGTAATTTTGGATTATATTCTCCGTGCAGCGGCAGACCCTAAGGATAAATCAGAATGGAATATGATTTATAAGCCATGGTGGCAGGATGAACATTATCAGAAGGCAGTGGTGCTTATGTATTATGAGCCTTCACCGATTGCGAAAAAAGCACCGGATACGGAGGTGTTTATAGATAGAATAGAAGCTAATTTGGATGCAAATATTATTCCATATATTGAGGCACATCCGGAAACAACCTTTACCATATTTTATCCGCCTTATAGTATTTTATATTGGAATAATATATGCAGGGAAAAGGCTTTGGAAACAGTAATTGAAAAATACAGATATATGTCTGAAAGACTTTTAGTATATGATAATGTGGAAATTTTCTTTTTTCAGAATCGGGAAGAAATTATTTGTAATCTGAATAATTATGCGGATTATACTCATTATCATGGTAGAATTTGCAAATATATGGTAGAATGTTTTCAAAGTGGAAAGCATCGTGTGACCATGGAAAATTTAGAAGAGGAATTGGATGTGTTGTATCAATTAGCTGCAAATTATGATTATGAAGCGATTTACGATGATTGGTATAACTAGTGTGAATTATGATAATTTTATTGTTGTGTTTAGCCCCCTTCGGAACGGGGTTGTTAATTAACAGCATAATGGAAAAAGAAAACAGAAGTATGGGAACAACTTATATTTCGGGTTTTCTTGTATTGCTGGCGGCATTTCAGCTTATGGCAGTGCCGGTGGTATTTTTAGATGCCTTTGGATTTCCTTGGATTGTAAAGGCTTTTAACATTCTTACAATTCTGCTTACAGGAGGCGGAATACTTTCCTCATTGCATTTGTGGCGTAGGGAAAGTTGCATATTTCAAGAGAGTGTGTTGCCGAAAAAGAAGAGCAAGGTTGAAATAATTCAATGGCTGTTGGTTTTCATTTTGCTGGGATTTCAGTTAATGATGGCTGTAACCCGTGCTTCCTTTGATGGAGATGATGCTTATTATGTGGTGCAGTCTGTAATTACAGATGAAACAGATACTTTGTATCGTATTTTGCCTTATACCGGCTTTAGTACCAGTTTGGATATGCGCCATGCCATGGCAGTGTTTCCTATTTGGATTGCTTATTTGGCAAGAATGACAGGAATTCATGCTACCATTGTAAGTCACAGCATTTTGCCGTTAGTTTTGATTCCTTTTACGTATTTGATTTATTACGAAATAGGGAAAGTACTGTTTCGGGAAAAAGAGGAACAACTGC
Organism: Lachnospiraceae bacterium; assembly: GCA_017555455.1. Taxonomy (GTDB): domain Bacteria; phylum Bacillota; class Clostridia; order Lachnospirales; family Lachnospiraceae; genus SFDP01. The sequence goes on along the minus strand of JAFZGJ010000063.1, from coordinate 790 downwards.
CAACCTATATGATTTATATCTGTCTTCTTCAGATTTTTGGCAATGTATCCATTTATACCAATGCTACCTTTCTTTTGATGCGTACATGGCAGGGAAAATCCATGCTTGCTAATGTGGTAATTCCTGCAATTTTTATGGTAGTGCTTTGGTTGTTTGAAGGAGAACCCAAGAAGAGAGGGAAAAGAAACAGTTTATGGTTTCTGTTATTCTTCATTAATGTTGTGGCAGCGATGATGAGTACCGCCAGTGTGTTCTTAAATACCATGTTGATTGGAATTATGGGATTGGTGCTGTGTGTGCAGGAAAAAAATATAAAGATTTTATTCAAAATGGCAGGCTGTTGTATTCCCTGTGTGGTCTACGCACTGTTGTATGTTATTTTATAAGGAGGCTGCTGTATGAGAGAAATATTAGCAGTGTTTCAGGGATTTACCGGAAGTGGCTTCTTGACAATTTTATACTTATTGACATTGATTTACTTGTGGGTGGCAGAAAAAAATCCTACCCTTAGGGCAGTGTTGGTATATGGTGCAAGCATCATTCAGGTTTTATTTTTTATGCCTCTATTCTATTATGGGTATCAGATATTGGACAAAGGAACCTATTATCGTATTTTGTGGATTTTGCCGATGACCATTACCATAGCCTATGCAGCTGTAAAAATTTTGGGAAGATATCCTATGGGAAGTATTGTTGTTGGCATTTTTATGATTATTGTCTGCGGAAAATATATTTATTCCAATCCTAATATTTCTGTAGCACAGAATGCTTATCATATTCCGCAGGAAAC
>JAFZGJ010000062.1 GCA_017555455.1 Lachnospiraceae bacterium | reverse complement strand
TAACGGAGAATTCCCGGGAATACCGGCGGAAGGGAACTGGCAGGAATCTACAGAGTATGCGGTTTCTTATATTATGTCATCTTCTATTGAAAAATTATATACATTTACAGTCAGTGAAACGGTACTTTCGGAACTGATTCGAATTGCTGAAAGGTATCGTTATCACTACATAGATCGGGAATTTAAAAGTTTGGAAATGCTGTCGGTATTGTAGACAGCATTTTTTATATAACAAATCTATGAAATACATGTATGCAAAAAGGTTTTTATGGTTGAAAAATTCCCAATACTTGGGTATAATGTATCAATATTGGTGCTTTATATGACATTTTACATATATAAAGTATCGGCTTCATATGAGAGGAGAATGATTATGGAAAAGACAATGGAGAAAATCGTAGCATTAGCAAAATCAAGAGGTTTTGTTTATCCGGGTTCCGAAATCTATGGTGGACTTGCAAATACATGGGACTATGGTAACCTTGGTGTAGAATTAAAAAATAACGTAAAAAAGGCTTGGTGGCAGAAATTCGTTATGGAAAACCCTTATAACGTAGGTGTTGACTGTGCGATTTTAATGAACCCTCAGACATGGGTAGCCAGTGGACATTTAGGCGGATTTTCAGACCCATTAATGGACTGTAAAGAATGTCATGAACGTTTCCGTGCAGACAAAATCATTGAAGATTTTGCAAAAGAAAACGGCATTACATTAGAAAGCAGTATTGATGGATGGACACAGGAACAGATGAAAGCATTCATCGATGACAACAACGTTCCATGTCCTACATGCGGAAAACATAACTTTACAGACATCCGTCAGTTTAACTTAATGTTCAAAACATTCCAGGGTGTAACTGAAGATGCAAAAAATACAGTATATTTAAGACCTGAAACAGCACAGGGTATTTTCGTTAACTTTAAAAATGTTCAGAGAACATCCCGTAAGAAAATTCCTTTCGGAATCGGACAGATTGGTAAATCCTTCCGTAATGAAATCACACCCGGTAACTTTACTTTCAGAACAAGAGAATTTGAACAGATGGAATTAGAATTCTTCTGTGAACCTGATACAGACCTTGAATGGTTTGCATACTGGAAATCTTTCTGTATTAACTGGTTACAGACTCTTGGTATCAAAGAAGAGGAAATGAGAGTAAGAGACCACGATGCAGAAGAATTATCCTTCTATTCCAAAGCAACAACTGATATTGAATTCTTATTCCCATTCGGTTGGGGTGAACTTTGGGGAATCGCAGACAGAACAGATTACGATTTAACACAGCATCAGAATGTATCCGGACAGGATATGACATACTTTGATGATCAGAAAGGTGTAAGATATGTTCCTTACGTTGTAGAACCTTCTTTAGGTGCTGACCGTGTGGTTCTTGCATTCCTTTGTGCAGCCTATGATGAAGAAGAAATCGGAGAAGGAGATGTACGTACCGTACTTCATTTCCATCCTGCATTAGCACCAGTTAAGATTGGTGTATTACCTTTATCTAAGAAATTAAATGAAGGCGCAGAAAAAATCTTTACTGAACTTAGTAAAAAATACAACTGTGAATTTGATGATAGAGGAAATATCGGTAAGAGATATCGTCGTCAGGACGAAATCGGTACTCCATTCTGTATCACATACGACTTTGAATCAGAAGAAGATCAGAGTGTAACAGTTCGTTTCCGTGATTCTATGGAACAGGAAAGAGTTAAAATTGCAGATTTAGATGCTTATTTTGCTGATAAATTTACATTCTAAAAAAGAAAGGCACTCTAAGTGAGTAATAAGAAAAGATTTCTTTAGCGAGTCTTGTTTTGCATGTGCAAAACAAGGCTCGTTTTTTCTTAATCCAATAATAAATAGAGGTTGACAACAGTAAACCTAAAAGGTAAAATGAAGAAAAAGGACTACTGATGTCAACCAAGCGGGAGGAGAAAATGAAAACAAATAAAATTATGCTACAGCCCAGCGAATGGATTATTATGGAAAAATTGTGGGAATCGAATCCAAAGACACTGATGCAGTTATACCATGAATTAAAAATAGAACCGGGATGGAGTAAAAGTACCGTAACAACACTTTTAGGACGCATGGTAGATAAGGAGATTCTTTATTATGAGGAAGGGGGAAAGGCGAAACAGTATTATCCTAAAGTAAATCGTGATGAGGCTGCTATTACGGAGACGGAAAGTTTGTTAGAACGTGTTTATAAAGGTTCTGTCAGTATGATGATGAGTACTCTAATTAGAAACAATAACTTGAGCGAAGCCGATATGGAAGAGTTGTATCAGATTCTTGGGGAGGCGTTAGAGAATGAGGATTGATACCGAAGGATTAAACACAATGTTTCAATGGAATCTGCGGATAGATTATGAAGCATGGATATTACATATTATAATGTCAACGTTAGTAATTCTGGTTGTAATAGCAGTTTCGCGTGTTTTTGAAAATAAAATTAGTGCTTGTATGAAGTATGCTCTATGGTTTGTGGTGGCAGTAAAACTTTTGGTGCCGATTCCGAATTTTGAATCTGAATATCATATTCTCAATTTGGTTGATGATCCGGCAATAGAAAAGACTCTTTTTTTATGGAAAGAAGATGGAAATGTAGTTTTTAGAAATAAAATTAATTTGGAAACAACAGAACAAATTGTAGGAGAGATTACAAAGGAAAATGCATTAGAGGATAAAGAATTTTGGGAAGAAAGTCGGGAAATTGGTTTAAGAGATGAATTTTCAGAAATGATTGTAAGTGAGAACAATGATATTGTAAATTTGGAAAATGAACAAGATATAATAAATGGATTTGGAAGGTTATCAAAAGTATTAACCTATATTTATATAACAGGTGTGTTAATTATAACTGTTATATTTTTGGTCGGAAACATTCGATTTCAAAAATATGTTAAAAAGAATGGGAAATATATTAAAACATATAAAAAGAAAATTCCGGTGTATAAAATCGAAGAATATTATGGTGCTTGCCTTTATGGAGGATTTCGGCCATTTATCCTGGAGGGAAATAATAAGGAGTTAAGTATTGAACAACAGCATATGATTTTAATTCATGAATATGTTCATTATCTTCATGGAGATCATATCTGGTCTGTGGTGCGTTGTCTCTGTGTCATTTTATATTGGTATCATCCGTGTGTCTGGCTGGCTGCATATTTATCAGAAAGAGACAGTGAACTTGCTTGTGATGAAGGAACTTTAAAATCTATTGGAAAAAAACAAAGGTTTGCATATGGACAGACTCTGCTTGAAATAGCGAAAAAGTCAGCAGATATGAAAAGCAAGGTAACATCAACCTATTTTATGTCCACAACAGCCATAGGGGGGAAAGAGGAAATGAAAAAAAGAATTAATAAAATTGCGAAAGGAACAAAAACAAATGCTATGGCATTGTTGGCTGTATTAATTTTGTTAGTTTGTTGTGTGGGATGTACCTTAGGAAGTCCGTTAGAAAATTCAGATACCGAAAATAAAGATGGTCTGAAAAAGGAAGAGGTTTTACAAGAAAATCAAGAAAAAGAAGAAGCAGAAACCGAGAATACTATAGCGAAAGAAGACAATGTAACAGATACTATGGTAGAAAAATATAATTTATATACCGAACCACAGGAAGACAAAGTGTGTATCAGAGTACAACCGTCGGAAATAAGAGAGCAGTTAGATTATTATTACATTCCGTCAGAAGAAATTCAAGAAGAATTAAAAGAAATATTAAATCATATGGAGGTGCTTTCAGAGGGAGATAAAGTAGGTGTAATAACTCAGATACAAAGCAAAACAATAGATACATATTGGAATTGGAGTATTATATATAATAAAAAGTATTATAAAGTTTATGGTGAAGGATATTTTGCTTCACTTGATATGGGAGCAGATAATATCGGTCCGGAGGTATTTTATGAGAGTAATATGAGATTATATGAGCGGATAAATAATCTGTTAATTCAGGAGCTGGATTATGGAATCGTTGATATTAGCACCATAAAAGATTTAACATCAGCTACATTACAAGTGAAAGCCAAAAGAACAGGTTATGAACAATATACACAGACGATTACGGATAAGGATAGTTTGAAAAAATTAGAACAGTGGTTTTCCAATGCCAGAGAGATTATAGGATTGTATGATTGCGAAAGTGACAGTGCTTCTCTTTTATTGGAAACTGCTAATGGAGATAAAATCCGAATGTCATTGGCCGCGGATGGTTGTACTATTTTTTCAATTAATGGTGTTTTCTATGATTTCAAACCTGATGAAAAATTAGTAGAAGAATGGGATAGTAATCATGTGTATGAATTGTTTGGGCAGATTCCCAATGAACTACAGAGTGAGGAAAATGTGACAATTTCAGAAGAAGTTGTGAAAGAAGATGTACAGGATGGATTGAGTGAAAATACTAAATTTGTCTGGCCTGCTATGGGGACTGTAATTACAACAAGTTATGGAATAAGAATTCATCCGGTAACCGGAGAAGAAAAAAAGATAGACTACATAGGTATTGCAGGAAGTGAAGGAGATTCTGTTTTTGCGGTAGCAGACGGAAGAATTACAGATGCAGGATTTGACAGCGTCTTAGGAAATTATATTATTCTTACAACAAAAACAGGAGAAATCGTTACTTATGGACATTTAAGTGAAAGTAAAGTTTTCAAGGATGCAGAAGTCAAGGCAGGAGAAATAATAGGTCTTATGGGAAAGACAGGAACGGCGACAGGAGTATTCTTATCCATTTCTGTAGAAGCAGATGGTGAGAAGGTAGACCCAATGGTTTATTTTGATTAAATTGTTAATAAGAACATTATTTAGTAGGAATATCATGTTGATACTGCGTGGAAAGCAATGAAAAAGGAATGCTCTTTAGAGCATTCCTTTTTTTATAAAAGTTTATGTATTACTTAATTAGTGTCCATCACATTTTTCGCCAGCTTCAGAAGGCTGTACAAGAAACATAGATACTAATAAAGAAACAATATAAAGTGCTAATGTTACATAAAGTACTGTCTGATATCCAACAGGGTTAACCATGTAAGCATGACCATCAACCATGATTTCAACTTCCTGACCGAAGTTTTTAACAATCCATGCTGCCATCTGGTTACCTGTTAAACCTGCAAATGCCCAAGCGGATAATGTAATACCGTGGATAGTAGAGATACTTCCCATTCCATAGTGGTCGGAAAGTAATGTAGGAACGTTGGAGAAACCTCCGCCGTAACCAGCGTTAACCATCATAATTAATGCAACTACTAAAGCTACAATTACTGGATTTCCAACAGCGTTAACAATACCACCTGTTAAGATAACAGCGCCTGTAAGTACGATAGAAATAATGAAGATCATTTTGTAAACAGTATTTCTATCTTTCATTTTATCTGCTGCTGCAGAGAAACCTAAACGTCCACCAGCATTGAAAACAGCAGAAACTGTAGAAATTAAAGCAGCCATTCCGCCAAGACCGATACATTTAACAATCATTTTTTCCTGAGAGATTAATGCAAGACCACATGTGATGTTTAAGTAGAACATTAACCAAATACCGATGTAGTTTGTAATTTTTCTTGTTTTTAATACAGACATAATGCTCTGTTTTTCGGATTTGGACTGAGGTTCATGCCATCCTTCCGGTTTCTTTAATAATAAATGTCCAACGAACATCATTACAAAGTATACACAACCAAGAATCCAGAACATTTTGTAGATTCCACCTTCACCAAGGTTTGCAAGCATAGATGTCATGATTGGGCTGGCAATCGCTTTTGCAGCACCGAAACCAGCTACAGCAAGACCAGTTGCAAGACCTTTCTGGTCAGAGAACCAAAGCATTAATGTTTTAACTGGGGAAAGGTAACCTGTACCAAGACCGATACCCATGATTAAACCATAGCATAAGTAGATACCAATTAATGCAACAATGTTTCCAGGGGTTTTACCACCTAAGAAGATGAAGAAACCTGTACCAATCATACCT
>JAFZGJ010000061.1 GCA_017555455.1 Lachnospiraceae bacterium | reverse complement strand
TAAAATTTACTGCCGCAAACCGGAATCGAATGATACACCGATTCGGCAAATCCGCATAGAAAGGAGTGTTTCAGTCTCTGAAAAAAATTCTGCATCAGTTTTGCATCAAATTTATCAAAAAACAAGGAGAATAAACCATGCGAAACTTTAATCAAAATATCGAACATTTACCAGAGACAAACTATTCCGCTGAAATCCCCAATTCACAGCACATAAAAAAAATAAAGCTACTGATTTTCTTATTTATTTTATTAATCATCATTATACTACTACTCTTATGTTTTTTTATCAATGGAATGACAAAAGAAATTAACGACCTGACTACACAGATTCAACATTACAATTATCACACTTATGGATGTTGTCAATTTTATAATTAAGGGGGTATTTGAAAATGAGTAATAAATCAGAACTTGAATTATTCCGTTATCAAGAGGATTTAGAAAATATATCTTTACAGTTAAAAAATTTACATCATGGTGTGGAAAATTTTTCAACAGCTATCGAACAATTAAAAGTATCAGAAGAAATCGTTTCCTGTTTTGAGGTTATCTGTTATGCAATTACAGGCATTAAACAATCCGTTGATGAACGTATAGAACAACTGATAGAAATAAATAAAGAATAAAATCACTTGGGCATGGGTGGAAAAAACTCTGCTCATGCCTTATAATAAAATCAAATAAGAGAAAGGATATAAACACATGAAAAATAAATCTATAAAATACATATTACTTTCAGTAGCACTCGCATCAAGTTTATTATTTATTGCCTGTAGTAGAAAATCCGAACCAGTAAATGATACACCAGAAACTACCCAAACCGAACAAGATAATACATCCGAAGAATTAACGGTAGAAACAACTGATGAAGTCGAAGGTCACGAAGTAGAAATCAAAGATAACAGCACCACAGAATCTACATCATCAGTAGACTCCACAGGAGTAGATGTTCAGCTTTCCGAAGATGAATACCAAGGCACCCGTCCAGAAGATGATGGTCAGGTATCAAAAACAGAAAGTACAGAAACTACAGGTCAGAGATCTACGGAAGATGTATTAGCAGACCTCAAAGATTATTATGAATCTGGAATATTTACAAAAGAACAATATGATGCTTTAGTTCAAGCAGCCCAAGGTCAATCCAGCAGTACCAGTAGTAGCGATGGAGGTTACGCCCAGCAGCCATTAACACCAGAGCAGCAAGCCGCAGTAGATGCTATGAGAACAGATAACAAGGGAGATGTAGGAGACAACCGCACCGACATCCAATACGGTCAAGCGGAAGTTCCTGATGATTTGAAAGGTAAATTTATAGGAAACTAAAAGCAAAATAGAAAGATGCGGAACACTAAGTATTCTGCATCTTTTATTTTGCTTTTAATTTTCAAATAATGATTGGAAAGCTTATGATAGTAACACCAATAATCATGCCAACAATTAATTAGTTATTATTGCATCTCAGCTCATTGGCTGTGCAGCATTCACAAAATCAGAACAATTACACTTAAACAGCTACAATTCTAATCCACTCTCAGACTCAATCCCAAGCATTATTTATATATGGGTGTGTAATTTAATATTTTTATTATTAGTAGGAGGAGTAATGGGATGCATCTCTTAAAACTTACAAAATAAAAATTTTATTTTCTTTAAGCACTAATTTGTAAAAATCCAAATTCAGCGTTATTTGGGGCAACTTGCCGTACTGGTGTAGCTGTTGTGCGGACTGTAGATGCGGTAGCGAGTGCAGACGAGCGTAGCATCAAGGAAGTGACAGCGTTACACCTAGGCACACTGCCCCACTTCCCCGTAAGGGGGTATCGGGCTTAGTATTACCCCGATACTTTAGTGTTCTGTGTTAACCCCTCTCAAATCCTTTAAAATCAACCATCTCTCCAACACACATCCCCCATCTTATCCTGTGTTCGTGTTCAAATCCAAGTGTCAATCTCTTAATTCCCCATAATCTCCCCTAAAATCTGAAATCTATAAAAATACATATCTGTTAAGGTATAATTAGAAGTTTACCATAAACTGTATTTTCCAAAATCTATCCTCGTAACCCTTAAAAACAATAAAACCTGTTTTATATTTTAATTACACCAAGATTGTAACTTTTTAAAATTCAGTGGCAAGCTACCACTTTTATATAGATTTCCTTACCAATGAACCCTTAGCGTCTAAGGTGTCACAAAGCACTTGATGAGGTTTTTCACGAATCTAGTGCAACTGACGGATACGGTACTTAACCTAAATCCAACCATAAACGTACATGTACAAAACAAATAAAAAAATTTGAAACAATTAATTCCAAACAAAGAAAGGCAAAAAAATAGGTAATAGCCTTAGCAAAAAAATTAATACGATTAAAAAGAAGTAATACGTGGTGAAGCCTTTTTAGGTATTCACATGAACCAAAACAAAAACATTACAGACCAGATTAAAGAATTACAAAACAATGAAACTAAAATCTTATTGCAAAATTTAATTGACAATGGTACGTTAAATCCATCAGAGATTGAAACCATTATTTATATGAGTAAAAAATCAGAAGTAAATAAAGTTCACACAGCAAAAATCGGAACACGTTCTGACGGACGTTTTTACACTTACCTGTATATTAAGGGTGAAAGAAAACAAAAAACCTTTGATTCAGAGAAAAATCTTTACCTGTTTTTATACGAACATTACTTTGGAAAAAACAAACTATCTTTGGAAGATATTTATCCAGAGTTTATGGTCTATAGACGTAACAAGGGTAAAGTATCACCTAAGACATTAGAGGAAAACAAAAATTTCTGGAATCGGTTTTTAAAAGACCATCCCTTAACCAGACGTCCCATTAGTGATATTACAGTCAGGGATTACATTGACTTTTTTGAAGCCTTAACAAAAGACGGAACTTATACCGCCAAATGTATCGGAAATTTAAAGTCACTGCTAAACAAGATGTATGACTATGCTATCCGTGAGGAAATTGTGGAATATAACCCCATTAAGAACGTGGATTTTAAGGAATTTAATTATTATGTGCCTTTTAATGATGATAAGGTATATAAGACAAAAGAACGAAATACCCTGTTAAATTACTTAGCCGATAAGAAAGAGCCTTATGCCCTTGCTATCCGCTTAATGTTCCAGTTAACAGTACGTATCGGTGAATTAAAATCATTCCGTTTTGATGATGTGGATTTTGAGGAAAGAACCATTGCTATTTCCAAACAGGCATTATCCGTCAGAACCATGAATGACGATTTAACCTTTTCTTCTGCTACTACTACTGTGGTAAATCATACCAAGAAAAATACGCCACAGGGCAAGAGAAAATTAAGACTGACACAGGAAGCCATAAATATCATTCAGACTGCAAGAGAAATTAATCCCGATGGAGAATACATATTTATGCCCTTTGGACATATCATGCGTACCGACAAATTTAATGAGTATTTGAAACGTTACACAACTGCTTGTGGTGTGCCTTATTATTCCAGTCATAAAATAAGGTTTACCAGTGCATCAAATCTGTTTAACGGAAAGAATCTCACACAGGTTTCCAGAGCCTTGGGTCACTCACAGGTGGCAACTACACTGCATTATTTCCGAAATATCGACTGTGACGATGACTTACTGGAACAGATGGAAAACGCATTTAAAATCAACTAAAAAACCCGCAAAGCCTTATATTTATTGGCTTGCATCAGTTTGCATCACTTTTGCAGAAACAAAAAAAATAGAGGAACGTTGATTTTTCAACATTCCTCTTCTAAAAATCTACTGCCGCAAACCGGAATCGAACCGGTACGGGAGTATAAGTCCCGCAGGATTTTAAGTCCTGTGCGTCTGCCAGTTCCGCCACTGCGGCATAACCAAGTATTCTTGGTAGTGGGACCAACAGGGCTCGAACCTGTGACCCCCTGCTTGTAAGGCAGGTGCTCTCCCAGCTGAGCTATGATCCCATAGGCATTACTACCTTATTCATAAGACTTGTGGTCTTAAACGACCCAGAAGGGACTCGAACCCTCGACCTCCGCCGTGACAGGGCGGCGCTCTAACCAACTGAGCCACTGGGCCTTATGAAAAATATTTAATTAAAATGGACCTTCAGGGACTCGAACCCAGGACCGACCGGTTATGAGCCGGTTGCTCTAACCAACTGAGCTAAAGGTCCGTAAACCCTTTCGGATAAAGCCGATAAACGGACTCGAACCGTTAACCTGCTGATTACAAATCAGCTGCTCTGCCAATTGAGCCATATCGGCGTATTTAGTTTAAATGACTCCTACGGGAATCGAACCCGTGTTACCGCCGTGAAAGGGCGATGTCTTAACCGCTTGACCAAGGAGCCAGACTCCCCGAGTAGGGTTCG
>JAFZGJ010000060.1 GCA_017555455.1 Lachnospiraceae bacterium | reverse complement strand
TTCTTTATGGGGGTCCTCTGCGGGCGGTCATTTGGCAGCCAGTTTTGGCACGGACGTAATGGGGTATAAAAAATACGGATTGCCGAAACCCGGCACCCTGGTTTTGTCTTATCCGGTAGTGACCATGGGAGAACATGCTCATGCAGGCAGCCGTGGGTATTTACTGGGAGAGAATCCGTCTCCTGCACGTATGGAATTTGCCAGTATAGAAAAACAGCTGACTTCCGAATATCCGCCCACATTCCTTTGGTGCGGATTATCCGACGGATGCGTGGAACCGGAAAACAGCTACCTGCTGGCTAAGGCATTAGCTGACTATGAGGTCCCTTGTCGTTTTCTTCCCATTGAGGGGGTAGACCATGGCGTTGGAATTGGACAGGGATTACCTTGTGAAGGGTGGTTTGAAGAGGCTGTTGATTTCTGGGAACGCAATCGTTGTTTTTCTTCTTGTATTAAAAAACATAATTTTGTATAATTTTACATAATAATATAGTTAACCGAGGTGTATTATGAATATACAGATTCAATTATGCGGATTAGTAATACTGATTTTATTGCATGTGTTTTATAAGAGTAACAAAAGCTTACAGTTATACACGGAAAGAGTATTCTATAATACCATGTGTGTAGCTACCGTAAGTTTGTCGTTAGATATATGTTCAATTATTGCCATTGTATTCAGGGAAGCATTACCGATGTTTTTGGTAAATAGCGTATGTAAGATATATATTATTTCATTAGTATGGCTAACCATGTCAGCTTTTAGATATGTTTTAACTGATTTATATTCAGAAATGGTACATAAGAGCAAAACAAGGGCTTTGATGCTTGTTTGTACCCTTCAAAGTTTATTGGTATTTGTTGTACCGATTTATATTTTTGAAAATGGACGAGAGGTATATACTTACGGTCCGGCAGTACTTTCCGTATATGCATTTGTAGCTTTATATATGATTATAACCATTATTGTAATGGTTAAATTTAAGCAAAAAATTAATAAAAGAAGAATTTTGGCTATTTGTTTGTGGATGGGAATCTGGTTTGTTGCAGCACTGATTCAGTTTTTTAATAATGAATTGCTAATTGCCGGTTATGCCAGTGCTTTGGGAAGTTTAATTTTGTTTGTAATTATTGAGAATCCGGAGGCTAATTTTGAAAAGAAATTGGGATGTTTTAATTCCTACGCTCTTACAGAGTATGTAAGAGAATTAATGGAAAGTGGAGAGAATTTTAGTGTCTTAGAAATATCCTTTGGAAAGCTACAAGCTTGGGAAGAATATGGCATGGATATGGTGGTCATTATGCAGAAAGTACTACATTCTGTGAAAAGACATACAAAAGCACTGGCTTTCAGGAATATTAATTCCAATATTTTGATTATAGGAAATAATGGTAAACAGTTAAATGAAGTAGGGAAAATTATTTTAGATATTTTATCGGATTATGATGTTTTGCATAAAGATGTTATGGCAACCTTGTTGATTCAGGGAAACAGCTTTAGAGAAACTAATGATTTGTTTCACTTTTTGACCTTTGTACGAAACCGCTATGGGAATGATAAAAGTAAGGTTTTTCTGGCAGATGAGGCTGTTATTATGAAATTTAGAGAGCGGACTCTTATAGAATCCAAGATTAGAGAGGCCTTGGAAGAAGATAGGGTTGAAGTGTTTTTACAGCCCATTTATTCTAATGAAGAAAAAGCCTTTACCTCTGCGGAAGCCTTGGTGCGTATACGGGAAAAAGATGGAAATTTATTACCACCCGGTGTATTTATACCTATTGCGGAACAAAGTGGTCAGATTGTAGAGCTGGGAGACAGAGTTTTTGAAAAAGTCTGTGAGTTTTTAAATGGCGCGGATGTAAAAGGACTGGGGTTACATTACATAGAAATTAATCTTTCTGTGGTTCAATGTGAAATGGTAGATTTGGCAGACAGATTAATTTCCATGATAGAAAAATATGATGTGAATCCAGCCATGATTAATTTGGAAATTACGGAAACTGCATCCATCAATGCGAAAGCAATTTTGGAAGAGAATATGCGAAAATTAATCCGATACGGTTTTACCTTTTCCCTGGACGATTTTGGAAAAGGGGAATCAAACCTGATGTATGTGGTAGAAATGCCGGTATCCATTGTAAAATTGGATTACGATATGTCAAAAGCATATTTCAATTCAAAGAAAGCAAAACATGTTGTTAAGGCAGTTGTTTCCATGGCTCATGATATGGATATGAAGCTGGTAGCCGAAGGAATTGAAACGGAAGAGGAAGTTGAGGATATTTGTAAAGAGGGAATTGATTATGTCCAGGGATATTATTATTCCAGACCATTGCCTGTTAAGGAATTTATAACATATATACATAACAACAATAGAAAAAACCGGGAATAATCCCGGTTTTTGTTGTTTCTTAGTACAGCAGACTTGCAAAAACAGTTTCTGCCATTTTTTTATAGCCTTCTTTACTGGGGTGTAGATGATCACCGCTATCGTAAACAGGAAGAAAAGCGCTGGGATTTTTGGGGTCACACAGTGCTTTGTCAAAATCAATACAGCCGTCTACCAAATCTGTGGTACGCATCCAATCATTAAATTCATTTCTTATTTTTTCCCTAAAATCCGCATATGTTCTCCAGCCTTCAATAGGAAGAAGAGTACCAAGATAAACCTTGTAGCCATAAGAACGGGCTTTGGAAATATAATATTTCATACCTTCAATCAGCTCTTCCAAAGTAGGCATATCACTCATAGGACGGAAAGGGTTAATTTCAATGCCAACGGGGTGGATAATATCGTTGATTCCCTGCTGAATAATTACTGTATCGGCACCATCCGTTGGAACTTCATGTTCAAAACGGTTGGTTCCCTTTAAACCATAGGATTCATAGGTAATGTTATTGTATTCTCTTAAAATACGGGAACCACTGGTAGCACGTCTTATGATGGAAGTATGGCTATAGCCTTCTTCGCGGCAACGAAGAGCCAGATAATTCGGCCAGTCCTGAGCAGTAATGGAGTCTCCATAACAGACAATACAACGATTCTTTTCTTCCGTAAGAACAGAAACATTACTTAAAAAATAAAAATTATTGGTATTACGGGAAATATCGATAGGAATATCTTTTTCGTTTGTCATGTCTCCCAGGGCATAGATACCGGTGGATAGTGGACCACTGGCATAAACCATGGAACGCATTTGGGTATAATCTTCTAAATAGAAGCTCACAAAGAAAATGCTTTTTGCTTTTACAGCACATTTGATTTCATCGGAAACAACACGTTCACCGGCGGGAATCGTAATGGAAGAATTTCCTCCAAAGGTAGCCATAACAAATTCATTGTTAAGAAGTAATGTAGTCTTTGTAATAGTAATGGCTTCTGTTCCGCAGTAATTATCAAAAGTAAGACGAAGGGAATTGCCTGCAAAATGAGAATAAATAGGATAACGTAATGTAATATTTTTACTATAACTTTCCGGTCTGTTTTCTGCGATGGAAACAGCGTTGCCCCAGATGGAAGTCCAATGTGTATTGTTTGTAGTCATGGCGGTACCTCTCATAGAATTATAATTAAGTTTATCATATCATAAATATTGTGAAAATATAAGGTGAAACAATAGATATGCCTGTGATATAATAGGGACACTTAAATGTTAAGAGAGTATATAGAATAAAAATCAGGAGAATACAGATGATTCAAGTAGAAAATTTATCTTATGAATTTCCAACCAAGGAATTATATAAAAATGTATCTTTTATGTTAGAAGAAGGACAACATTGTGCTTTCATCGGCAGTAACGGTACCGGAAAAACCACTCTGGTGGATATGATAATTGACCCGGAGAAATATCTTTATGATGGGAAAATTTTGAAAAGCGATGAATGTAGAATCGGGTATGTGAACCAGTTTTCCAAATCTGATAAAGATCAGGAAAAGACTGTTTTTGAATTTTTAAGTGAAAAATTTGTTGAAAATCAGGAAGAAACAGCTAAAGTTTGTGATGAAATGGCAACTGCAGAGGATTTGGATAGTGTTTTTGAGCGTTATCAGAAGCTGTTGGATTTATTTCAGGCAATGGATGGGGACAACTATGAAAGCAATATTAAAAAGCAGTTGCATCTGGTAGGAATGGATAGTCATGAGCAAACAGAGATATCCAAGTTAAGCGGTGGGGAATATAAGCTTTTGCAGGTTATGAAAGAGATGTTATTACAACCCAATCTGTTAATTATGGATGAGCCGGATGTGTTTTTAGACTTTGCCAATATCAATAACCTGTGTCGTCTGATTAATTCTTATGGGGGAACCCTATTGGTAATTACCCATAACCGCTATTTGTTAAATCACTGTTTTAATAAGATTTTACATTTGGAAAATGCGGATATTCAGGAATTTGACGGTAATTATACCGAGTATAATTTTGCACTGCTACAGAAAAAAATTGAATTACAGGAATTAGCCGCAGCAGATCAGGAAGAAATTGAAAGAACGGAAAAAATGGTAGAACGTATGCGTAAGGATGCCACTAAGGCTGACATTGCTTCTTTGGGACGGGCGTTGCATGCAAAGGTGAGCCATTTGGAAAGACTTCGTGCCAGAGCCATTAAATCTCCTTTTGTGGATCTACGGTTACCTAAGATTCAGTTGCCGGAAATTGAAGCAAATGAAGATGTAAGCGAGAATGATTCTGAGGTTAAGGCAGAAGAAAGTGGAAATGTAGAAAAAACAGTACTTACCATTTCTAATTATTCGGTAGCTTTTAATGAGATCTTACTGGAAAATGTAGATTTAGAATTAAAGGCAGGAGAAAAAATTGCCATTGTAGGAGCTAACGGAACCGGAAAAACTACCCTTTTAAGGGATATTTATAAAAATGCATCAGATACCATTTGTATTGGAGAAGGTGTGGAAATCGGATTTTTATCCCAGCTTCACGGAGAAATGTTAAACGAAGAACATACCGTGTATGAAGAAATGGAAGAATTGGGATTTACGAGAAAAGCGGATATTCAAGCGTATTTGAAGGATTATTGTTTTGAGGAAGAAACCTTAACCCAGAAAATAGGGCAGCTTTCCGGTGGAGAACAAAACCTGTTACAGTTAGCTAAGATTGCGTTAAGTAAAGCAAATTTATTGCTTTTGGACGAACCTACCAGTCATCTGGATACCTATTCCCAAATTGCCTTGGAAAAAGCCCTGGGAGAATATAAAGGTGCGGTATTAATGGTTGCACATGATTTTTACCATATTGTAAACGTAGCGGATGCGGTTCTGTTTGTAGAAGATAAAACACTTCGTAAAATGAGAATCCGTTCCTTTAGAAAAATGATTTACGAAAATCACTTTAGCAAAGAGTATCTGGAATTAGAGCAGAAGAAAAAAGAATTGGAAACCAGAATTGCAGCCTGCTTAAAAGATAAGGATATTGTAACTGCAAAGGAACTTTGCGAGAAATTGGAAGAAGTCATCGTAAAAATGGAGAAGTGTGAAAAATAAGCAGAGATCATTGGAAAATAGGAAAGGGGATGGAGAATGTGAAAACACAGGTTTACGGTACTTTTGGGCCGGCATGTAAGTCGCAGGAAGTGTTGGAAGAAATGATAAAAAACGGAATGACAGGAATGCGTCTTAATCTTTCCCATACCACCCTTGAAAAAAGTAAAGATTATATTGAAAATTATAAAATGGCGGCAGAGAGCCAAGGCATTACACCTCAGATATTAATTGACATGCAGGGACCGGAACTGCGTGTAGGAGATATGGAAGAGGTAGTTTTGGAGAAAGAAGACATAGTTTTTCTAAAGAATAGTGGGAACAAAATGTTTGAAAAAGAAGAGATTTGTGATTCAAGTAATGACACGGATTTAAAGTGGAATGAGAAATGTCAAATTCCGGTTCCTGCTACAGTTCTTTCCGTTGTAGAAAAGAAAAATGAAATTCTGCTGGATGATGGAAAAATCAGAATTCAGGTGGAAGAAGTCATGAACTATGGTGCTTATGCCAAAGTCCTTATGGGAGGCATGTTAAAACCGCATAAAAGCATTAAGATTGTTGAAGTGAATGTGCCTATGCCGGTATTGACGGAACATGATATTCAAAACATCCGTTTGGCAAAAGAGTATGGAGTAACAGCCTTAATGCAGCCCTTTGTTTTTTCAGGAGAAGATTTGAGGAAAGTTCGGGAAATCTTAAAAAAAGAAAACGCAGATCATCTTCAGATTTTTGCAAAAATAGAAAATCGGATTGGAGTAGAAAATCTGGAATCTATTTTACCGGAAACAGACCTGCTTGTGATTGCCAGAGGGGACTTGGGAAATGATATGCCCTTATGGGAGCTGCCGGCGGCACAAAAGAGAATAGAAAATGTCTGTAAAAAATATCACAAACCATACATGGTGGTAACTCAAATGTTGGCATCCATGGAACAGAATCCAATTCCTACCAGAGCTGAGGTATCCGACATTTTTCATGCAGTATACCATGGAGCAGAGGCTGTTATGGTGACCGGTGAAACTGCAGTGGGGAAATATCCGGTAGAAGTAATCCGGTATTTATCCAATACCGCGAAATCTGCAAGAGAATATAATAGGGAATGGTAATAAATATATTATAGTGTATATATTTTTTTAAGAAAGATAAACTAATTATTATATTGACAAAGTTGGAATAATGTGGGATTATACTAGATGAATAAAATGCCCGTGGGGGAGTAGCAAGCGTAGAAATACGGAGTAAGTCAACATCTTGATTGTTCTACAATCTGGCTTACTTTAAAGTGCAAGACTCATGTATACCGTAAGTTATACAGGAGCCGAATATTATGATTTCAGACTCAAGTATAACCTGGTTTATACTTGGGTTTTTTGTTTCTAATGATAAAAGTAAAAATCTATGCTTGTCTAGGTAAGACAGCAAACAACAGGAGGGAAAACATGAGATTTTATTGCGAAGAAAAAGAAGCAGTAATGCAGGCCGTAAAATCTTCCGAAAATGGTTTGAGTGCGGCAGAAGCAGCAAAACGTTTGGAAGAAAATGGGAAAAACCGTTTGGAAGCAGCGAAAGGAAAATCCTTAGTACAGAGATTTTTAGAACAGCTTTCTGACCCAATGATTATCATTCTTCTTGCGGCAGCTGCTATCAGTGGAGTGCTTGCAGTTATTGAAAATGACAGTTTTGCAGATGTAATCATTATTTTGGCAGTAGTTATTATTAATGCGGTACTTGGTGTATACCAGGAAAGCAAAGCAGAAAAAGCTATCGAGGCATTACAGGAAATGTCTGCAGCAACTTCCAAAGTATTACGTGACGGTAAAGTTCAGGTAATCCACAGCGAAGATTTGGTTGTTGGTGATTTGGTTCTTTTAGAAGCAGGTGATGCGGTGCCAGCCGATGCCCGTATTATAGAAAATGCCAGCTTGAAGATTGAAGAAGCTGCATTAACAGGGGAATCCGTACCTGTTACTAAATTTATAGAAATTATTAATTTAAAAGAAGATGAAAAAGATGTACCTTTGGGTGACCGTAAAAACATGATGTACATGGGAAGTACTGTTGTTTACGGTAGAGGTAAAGCCGTAATCACAGCTACCGGTATGGATACTGAAATGGGTAAAATTGCAGATGCTTTAACACAGGCAGAAGAAGGGCAGACACCATTACAGATTAAGTTAAGCCAGTTATCCGGTATTTTAACTAAGTTAGTATTAGGAATCTGTGTACTTGTATTTGCTGTTCAGTTAATCAGAGCAGGTGGTTTGGATTTCGAACTTGTATTAAACTCTTTCATGGTTGCGGTATCCTTAGCGGTAGCAGCGATTCCGGAAGGTCTTGCAGCAGTAGTAACCGTAGTATTATCTATCGGTGTTACTAATATGTCCAAGAGAAATGCGATTATCCGTAAACTTACAGCAGTAGAAACTCTTGGTTGTGCCCAGATTATCTGTTCCGATAAAACAGGTACTTTAACACAGAACAAAATGACCGTAGTAGATTCTTTCTGTAGTAATGAAGAACATCTTGCAACAGCTATGGCTCTTTGCTGTGATGCCCAGATGGATGATGAGGGTAATGTAACAGGGGAACCTACGGAAGCAGCTTTAGTAGTATGGGCTGATAAATTAGGTCTTAAGAAAAAAGATTTACAGGGAAAAATGGCACGTGTGACAGAAGCTCCTTTCGATTCCGGAAGAAAGATGATGTCTACCGTACACAAAACAGAAAATGGATTTATTCAGTTTACTAAGGGTGCTCCTGACGTAATTATTAAAAAATGTGATTTCTATCTTGAAAATGGAAAAATGGTTCCAATGACAAAAGAATATGAAGAAAAAATTCTTGTTGCCAATAAAGAAATGGCAGACAAAGCACTTCGTGTTCTTGCTTGTGCTGAAAGACTTTGGGATGCACAGCCTACAAATTTTGAACCGGAAGATTTGGAACAGAAGCTTTGCTTTACAGGTCTTTGCGGTATGATTGACCCGGTAAGACCGGAAGTAAAAGATGCTATTGTAGAATGTAACGGTGCCGGTATCCGCGCAATTATGATTACCGGTGACCATGTAGATACTGCTTGTGCTATTGCAAAAGAATTAGGTATTTTAAAAGAAGGTACTTATGCTCTTACAGGTGCTAAATTAAACGAAATGAGCGATGAAGAATTCGAAAAGGAATTCCGGAACATTTCTGTATATGCACGTGTACAGCCGGAACACAAAACACGTATCGTAAATGCATGGAGAAATGCAGGCTATGTTACTGCTATGACAGGTGATGGTGTAAACGATGCTCCATCCATTAAATCTGCTGATATCGGTGTGGGTATGGGTATTACCGGTACAGACGTAACCAAGAACGTAGCAGATATGGTACTTACAGATGATAACTTTGCAACTATTGTTGGTGCAGTAGAAGAAGGACGTAGAATTTACGATAACATCCGTAAAGCAATCCAGTTCTTACTTGGATCTAACATGAGTGAAGTATTAAGTATCTTTGCAGCTACTTTAATGGGATTCACTATTTTGAAACCGGTACATTTATTATGGATTAACTTAGTAACAGACTGTTTCCCGGCGCTTGCTCTTGGTATGGAAAAAGCAGAACCAAATATTATGCGTCGTAAACCACGTAATGCAAAAGCAGGTATTTTTGCAGACGGTATGGGATTTGATATCGGATATCAGGGTCTCTTAGTAACTGTTTTAGTTATGACATCTTACTTCATCGGTCATTATATGGAATCCGGTGTATGGGAAATTGCAAACAGCCAGGATGGTATGACAATGGCATTCTTAACAATGTCTATGGCAGAAATCTTCCACAGTTTCAATATGCGTTCCCAGAGAGAAAGTATTTTCAAACTTGGTTCTCATAACAAAGTGTTATTGATTGCCGGTGTTGCAACCGTTATTTTAACAACATTAGTTTGTGAAATTCCGTTCCTTGCTAATGCATTTGAATTTACAAGTGTAAGCTTTGTAGAGTATGTAATTGCTATTGTTTTAGGTTTATTAGTAATTCCTGTAATTGAAATTGTAAAATTCTTCCAGAGAAAAGCTGAAAAATAAAAATTATTATAGGGCTGTTGTAAGATATCAGTTATAGATTTAAAATCTATTTTCTGCTATTTTTACAACAGCCCTATTTTATTTTCCCAGTTCCCAGAAAGCAACAGCACTTGCTGCCGCTACGTTTAGGGAATCTACGCCATGGGACATGGGGATTTTTACGGTGTAATCGCATTCTGCGATGGTAGAAGCGGCCAGTCCATCACCTTCGGTTCCGAGGATAATGGCTAATTTTTTTTCTTTTTGTAAATCAGGATCGTCAATGGAAACTGAATTGTCTGTCAGAGCCATTGCCACAGTTTTAAAACCCAGTTCATGTAACTGATGGATTCCATCCTTTTCCCACACAGGAGGTTTCGTATTGGTTTGTTTATATTTCAGATTTTCCGGTGATTTTTTGGGAATGTGGGGACAGATATAAGTCCAAGGAATCTGAAACACAGTTCCCATACTAACTCTGGAAGCTCTACGATACAAAGGGTTGCTGCATCCTGCAGTTAAAAGAACCGCATCCATATTTAGAGCTGCCGCAGAGCGGAAGATAGCTCCTATATTGGTAGGATTCACCACATTTTCCAATACTGTAATACGTCTTGCATTTTGGCAGATTTCTGTTACGGAAGGAAGTGCCGGGCGTTTCATGGCACAAAGCATACCCCGGGTTAACTGAAAGCCTGTAAGTTGAGACAGAAGTTCATAAGAGGCAGTAAAAATAGGAATGTTTTGGCATTGAGGCCGCTGGATGATTTTGGATGCCTCTTTGGGAAGTTCTCTCTCTTCAATCAAAATGGAAATAGGGGTACATCCTGCGTTCAAAGCTCTTTCGATCACATTAGGGCTTTCTGCGACGAAGATGCCTTCTTCCGGTTTGTGGCGGCTTAATAAGTCATTTTCGGAAAGTCTGGCATAAATATCCAGTTCATGGCAATGAAAATCAGATATATGAATAATATTTGGCATAAGTATCTCCTCATAAATATAAGTATGAATTTATAGTTTTAGTACGATAAACATACTTATCATAGCATACTTCTTAAGGTTTGTTTAGAAAAAGTAAGCAGAAGCAATAACAGGAATTAATAGTGTGACCTGACTAATAAAACAAACTATGTTATAATGGTTTTTAGGTAAAATAAAATGGATATTAAAGAGAAGAGAGGGATGTGTTATGCGTAAAATAAAATGGGGTGTACTGGGAACTGCAGGAATAGCAAAAGGACAAACAATTCCGGGAATGAAGGAAGCAGAAAATTGTGAATTATATGCCATTGCAGGAAGAAGTTTGGAAAAAGCAACTGTATTTCAAACAGAGTTTGGCTTTGAAAAAGCTTATGGAAGTTATGAAGAGCTGTTACAGGATGAACAGGTTGAAGCTGTATATATTCCGTTACCGAATACCTTGCATTATGAATGGACAATAAAAGCATTAGAGGCAAAGAAACATGTTCTTTGTGAGAAACCATTGGCACCGTCAGAAGAGAACGCAAGAAAAATGGTGGAAACGGCAGAAAAAAACAGTGTCCTTTTAATGGAGGCTTTTGCTTATCTTCATAGCCCTTTTACAAAAGCTATAAAACAGGAGATTGAAAATAAAACCATCGGTGATGTGGTTTATATGGAAAGTACGTTTATTACCTCAGATTATGATATCAGTAATATCCGTATGAGACGAGAGACTTTGGGTGGATGTTTGTATGATTTGGGATGTTATAATACTACCCAAATTTTGTGGATGTTAGAGGAGGAACCGGAGAAACTTCAGGCAATAAGTGATTTTTCGGAAGAAAAGATTGATGTATATACTACTGCAATCATGAATTTTAAAAGTGGAAAAAGAGCAGTTATGAATTGTGGAATGGTACTGGAAAAAGAAAGTCCGGAAAGATTTGATCGCATTGATAGTTTTCGGATTCATGGTACAAAGGGCTCTATCCGTTCAGAAGTGCAATTTAACCAATGCGGGAAATTAAGTTATGTGATTACTGTTGAAGGGAAAGAAGAAGTAAAAGTAATTGATACACCACAAAATTATTGTTTGGAAGTAGAACAATTCGGAAGATGTATTTTAGATGGAGAAAAACCGTTTGTTTCCCATGAATTTACGCTGAAGAATGCAAGACTTATGGATCGGATTTTAAAGACCATCCGGTATTAATAAGCATAAAATGGGTATGGATAGTAAAAATCGGCTGTTGTCTGTGTGACAGCAGCCGATTTTAAATTATGAATTTAATTTGCGTCTATTGGTTCGCGAAAGGCTTGTTACGTGGGAAGATTGCGGCTTTCTTTTGATAGTAACATAATTGCAAAATATAATGGAATACAATATGCCAGATTGTAAGCATATCTGAATTCAATGGCTACAGGTGTTGCAATCAGTAAGGTTCCAATAACCGCTATATTAGGAATCCAGACGGTGATTAAGTCTGAAAAATTCATAGGTTCTTTCAAACGGAAAGAAGTTTTTTGTCCTAAGGTCAATGCCAGGAAAAGTAAGGTTCCCCAGAAAAGTGAGCCCATGCTCCATAAAGCACCATACAAAGGAACAATATCTTGAAGTTTAATCAAAATTTCCCGAAACTTTACAATTAATTTCCCGCCAAGTAAGTATTCACGATATAGTCCGGTTTCGTTATCAATGATACCGTCCACTTCTGCCACGGAGTAAATCGCAGAAGGAGAGTAATAGCCTCTGGTTTGTGCAATGTAAGCATCAAAATAGATATCCGGGTATTTTAAGCCTAATTCTATCCATAGTTTTAAATAGTCCGATTTATGAGTAATAAGGTAATCCGGATTGTAAGTGCGGACAAGTTCTTTCATATTATCAGAGATATATTCTGTATATAATTCCGGTACATACTCTGTTTTAATAATTTTTTTAATTAAGGTTTCTTGTTCCTGTGTCAGCTCCTGTCCGGTAGCAATGACACGTCCTACCTGTTGAAGAGGAATGGAAATAGATTCAATAAAATCCGGTTGTTCCACATTATAATGATTCATGACAGGGCCTTTTACAAAAAGAATCAAAGCCAATAAAACAATATGCAAGGGAAACATAAATTTCCAGGTTTTCCGGAAGGCAAACAGTAAGAACGGCAAGGTAATAATAAACGCATACCAGCCATTGGAGCGATACAAGCACATCAAAAATCCGGAGATAAAATAAAGAATTAGGGAAAACAGATTCTGTTTTTTTATTCCTTCTTTCAGTAAGTAAAAAAGGGAAGTACAGAACAGAAGCAGAGTTCCGCCAAACATCACATCTTTCCAAATGCAGATTGCCATAACGTTGTGATAAGGCAGCAATGCGTAAAAAGCAATAATACCACTTAAAAGAGGTAAGGATTTTGTGTATTTGGTAATTACCCAAATCAAATAGGAGGCAGCAAATGCCATAAAACATATTTGAAAAAGAGTAAAAAACAAAAAGGCATCATTAATATCAGAGGTAAACAAACGCCCCATATGATAAAAGAGGGAGATTGTCATAGTATGTACCCAAGGATGATGATTGCTGAAAGGAGAGATTTCTACTACCTGTCTAAATTGATTGATGCTGTCCGGAGTCATAATTCCCGGATAAGAGTAAAGTAACCAGGGAATACGGCATAATACAATAAGGACGAAACTGACAAAAGGTAATTTGGGAATAATTTTTGAAACATTAGGATTATCGTTTAATTCAAATCCGTTAATTTTGCACATCAGATAACGGATTGTCTTATACAGAAGAATGTAGAGTCCTAATGCAGTGGCAAGTATAATTGCAACCTGAAATAATTTGTTGTTTAAATCGGATACAAGGGATTTTGATGTATCGGAAAGATAAAAACAGGTGAAAATACCGGATAAAATACCGGAAATTATTTTGTGTGTTTTGGTGTTGGCGGAAACCTGTAATGCAAATTCTTTTTCTATTGCTGAAAAGCAGATGATACATAATAAAAAGAAAAGGAAAGCAATGATATTCATGGAATGAAGATTCCCGATTCTCATAATTGCCCATGTGGCAAAGAAGCATTCTAAGTATAATAAAATTTTTGAATTATGTTTTAGAGTATATATTTTTGAAGAAAAATTAAGGTTTTGTTTCATCGTAGATCCCCATTCTAAAGTCTTATGAATATATAATAATAGAAAATATTATATCAGAAATTGAACAATGTTTTAAGGTGTTTGAGATAATATAATTAAATTATTTAAACAAGTGGTTAGGTGAGTAAATGCTGAAGCTGTAGTATATGCTGAAACTGACGAAGTTCCTATACTTTTTGTTAGTTTTAGATTATTAATAAGCTTAAGATATTTTACGCATTGGTCGCGGTGATTAGCACTATTATTACTATAACCTTCTTCGCGGGAAGCTTTTACAGTCTACAACCTTATCCCAACGCTTCTGAGAGGTATACACTCAAGCTTTTAAGGAATC
>JAFZGJ010000006.1 GCA_017555455.1 Lachnospiraceae bacterium | reverse complement strand
TAATAGACGGGGATACGTCAACGAATTTGGTGAGAGTGCTGTAAAATTCCGAGTGTATTTACAAGGGAAAACACCGCCACTTTGGACGGTGTCTGATGTAATTTAAACTATATCCACATATTCCCTAAGGATTGCTAAAGCCTGCGGATAGCTTTGGGCTTCGCCTCCTATGATTCGTCTGGACATTTCATCTGCTTGTTCCGGCAGGTCATTTTGTCTTAATGTTCTTCCTACAATTCCCATTAAATTAAAAATATTTCCATCCTGTTCAATCAAGTTACATACTGGTTTACTCATTCCTATTTTCCTCCTGTTTTAAAAACGGTGGGCATCATCCCTTATTGGGAGTGATGCCCCATATTTCTTAATTATCCATTTTGCATAAGTCGTAATACTCGCAAGTCAGACATAAGCACTTACAATGTTTATTCCGTTTTACTGTTTTTCTTAACCAATAAAGCACTCTCTCTTTCATCTTTGGCAACCCCTTTCCTTAACTTCTATTTACATTAAAACGCTGATGTATTTTAATTTCTATTGACGTAATAGACGGGGTTACATTGCTGAAATTGGTGAGAGTGCTGCCTTTTTGGAGGTGTAGTTGCAAGCGGTATTTCGGTAAAAAAGCCACTATCACCAGTTGATGATAGTGGCACTAATTTAGTCGATGATTGTTAATTCATCTGTGAATCTATTGTAAAAATATACATTGTTGGATAGAAATTCTTCCTTGTCTAAGGCAGTGGCATTGATTGATTCTACAATTTCTTTTAATTCGTGGTAATCCCGTTCTACTGTATTGGCTGGCATAAATATAAATTCGTGGATTGAACTTGGAAAGATTACTAAGTCATCCTCAACTACTTCAGATGCTACTTTTAAAAATCCTTTGTAAACCAATGTAGTTGCACCATAATAACCTTTTTGATTACTTACCACATACATATCGGGGTATTGAATATGGCTTAAATCAGGCATGGTTGCATCTTCTGGTACTTCACCATCTTCCTTCATATCTCCTAACATTTCAGATAACTTAAGATTGATGATCTCGCTCATTTCTCTTACTGATGGGTGTAACTTTATCTCGGTATTTGCTGTGGCTATTGTATCCAACTCCTCCGCTGTTACGCCCCATTGCTTCATATGTTCGTTGGCTATGAGGATTGTTCCGTTTCCCAGTATTTCATTTTTAATCTCAACATAATAAACCTTGGCAAAGTCTAAGATTGGTTTGTGGGGTATGTTTTGTAATCTTTCGCTGTTTGCTTCGAGATTTATGATTTTATAATATAAGTTGGCTTTGACCTTGTTAAAGTCTGTAAAGCAAGCGATATCAAAATCCTCGGCAACTTGATATTTTTCATCGGTTCTTTTGATTTCTCTGACTATACTTTCCATGTCACGTCCTGCTTGGTAATCTTCGTAATAGTTATCCAGATAAATTGTTGGGTATGCGTTTCTATTCTCCCTTACGATTGTTAAGCCTGTTAAAACTAATCCGTTGTTCTTGGGTACCTCGTGGACTCTTACCTCATAACCTGTGATGTCTTGTAATCTTTCTGATACGAAATTGATAAATACTTCTTTCTGCATTTCTCCGTTATCCTCCTGCACTTTCCTCTTTTCTTATTGCCCTTTCTTTAAGGTGAGGGGGATTGTACCAGAATGGAATATGGAAATCTGCTGACGAAGTGCAAGAAGATATTTGGTGAAAATTAGAGTTTTTCACGGTTCGGTATGGCATAAAAAGAAGCACTGACTTCCGGATGAAATCGGTGCTTCTTAAACTTCTTTATTTTCTTTCTTATATAAATCAATCATAAATCTAGTGGCGTACGTTCAGGATTCTCCTTTCTCTCTTTGTTCACTTTTATGTTCACTTTTTATAGGCTTACTTCAAAAATCCTTATTTTATAAGGTTTTTCACACGGATTCCGGTGTTCAAGTCCCATCTTCCGCAGTAATCATTGATGCGATAAACGTTATGTTTATCGCATTTTTTTATGTTCCGGTGCGTACAAAAATTAAGTGTAAACTGTTTACACTTTTTTACACTCTTCTTTTGAATTAACATTTAGTGTTTTTTCAAGCTCATTTCTCTTCTGTTCATCTGAATAACGCGAAAAACAATAATGCTTGATATACGTCTGTACGTCTCTATGCCCACCAAACTGCATTGCATCTTTCAAATTAATGTTTGGGTTATCTGCAATCTTTGTCAGGCATGTTTTACGAGTCTTATGATTTCCCTTTTTCACAAATCCCAATTCCTTGCAATATCTGGTGTACTTCTTATCTATTGATTGAGATGTTATTCTCTTACCACGATATATGAAAATATAATCTTCTGCACTGCAGGAAAATCCTCTTTTCAAATTTGCATCCTTTATCTTTTCAAAGACTTCTAATGCCGAAGAAACCACATAAATAGTTCGATAGCCTGCATCTGATTTTGTATGTTCTACTACGGAAATATCATAGTGCCATTTTTTCTCTGCACTTTGTTCATACTGTTTTTGCTCCATACGTCTGATATGTAAATATGAACCTTTCAAATCTTTCCATTTTAATGCAACCAATTCTCCAACACGCAATCCCAAAGAAAAGTTCAATACTACCGCTAAAGCTGTCGTAAGTTCTGTGTTCCGTTCAAAATCTTGCAACGCATATTCTTTTATCCGTTGCTCTTCTTCCTCACTAAACACTTCATATTCCGCTTCCTTTTCCTCTACCGGTGTAAATAAAGAAGGATTAATTTTAAAAGCCGAGAATGGATTCGTCGTTAATTCTCCACGTTCCACAAGATATTCAAGACTCTGTCTGATAATAACAGCCATATTATAATAGACTTTTTTCGTTAGCTTTTCTGAAATAATCTTACCTCTTGCCCAATTCTTAAGTTCCAACGTTGTAAACTCTACTATCGGGCGGTTAATAATGCTATCATCTTCATAAAATCTCTTCCAATCGTAATCAATATGGTTCATATAACTGGAATTATTGGTATCTTGCCACTTGTACGAAAACCATTCTGGATAAAGAGTACGCAAAGTCATTTTCTTACGTTTTTCACTCTGTTCCTGCTGCATATAATAGTCCACAATTACCTGTTCCAAATCTTCCCATTTTCTCTTTGCAATCGGTTTCATTTTGCGTGGATGTTTTTCATCCGGCAAAAAAGAATGCCATCTATTGTCTGACTCGTAATATTTAGTTGTGTATTGCTCCATATGTTTTTTGATAATATTTTCTCTCTGTTTCTTAGTCATATCCTCATCATTCACCGGAGCGCTGACTTGTGACTTTAGGATACCTTCTTCTAATACTTCCTGCAAGCAATTTTTAATAATTTCCGGTGATGCAGTATATTGTTGAGGAATGCACCACTCCTGTACTATTGGTCTAATTATTTCCAATTTTCTTCAACTTCCTTTCTTTCATTTGTTTCTCTTTAGCTCTTACATAACGGTTCCTAAGTTGATTTTTCTTTGCTCCAACTTCTTTTTCCATTTCTCCTACTGTTTTAAATTCTCCGCTATTAATTAGTTCGATAATTTTTTCATCTGTAAGTTCTTCACACATATAATAGAAAATCTCTCTTTTACGTCCCGGTTTCTTTAAGATTTTTTCTTCTAATACCTTTAATTGTTTACTCTGCTTTTCTACGGTTTCTGACAACGCATGGATTGTTTCTGTCAGTTCATTAATTGCTTTCTCTTTTTGAAAAGTAGCTTCTATAAGCGACAGAATTGCATTTGCTGTAACAGTTCCTCTTTTAAGACACTGCTTTAGTTCCTCTTCCGAATAGTAACTATAACTTTGTTTTGTTACTTCTTGTTTTAAATCGTTCTGCTGATTGGTAACATTCACGGTAACATATCCCCTTTCTAAAATTACTCATTTCTCTGTTAACTTTCTTAAGTTAATTCGTTGACTATGTTTTCTCTGTAAAAACACATTAAAAACCTATGATTTTTCTTTCCGAAAAAATTTTGCTGAATATGTAACAGTAATAAATTTCGGTAACATATTTTTACCAAAGTTACAAAAACGCAAAAAACGACAAAGTCCTACGCGATTTTCTGTCGCTTAAAAATTTGTCGTTTAATCTGTCTGTTTGTCATTTAATTTTCTTTTACATTATATGTATCGGACAAAAATAAAAACTCCTAATAGTCTCTATAAATTTTCTTTTATTAATATACAACTCATCTCTCATATGTAATAAACTTTATTCAATAATAATTTTTAGGAGGCTATAAAATGCTTTTTGTAGAACAAAACTTAATTTCTTCTTTTTCCGGAGAATATAAAAACAGTAGATTTGGAAAAACTAATACTATTACTATTTTTATATATGCAAAAACTATTGAAGGTGTTGGAGCCAAAAAAGGCTATGATGGAAAATTTTATGATTTTCCTTTTAAAGTTGCATATGAAAACATTAAATCTATAGGAACAACATATATAAACGGATATAGATGTATTGAATTAGATTATACTAATCCATTATATTCAAATGTAGAAACAATCTATTTCCCCAATGTAATCAATTCAAATGAAACTATAGATATAATCGAAAAATATAAAAAAGATATTACTGAATCAATTAAACAAAAGGAACTAGAACTACAAGAGCAAAGATTATTAGAAGAAAAATCACAAAGAGAAAAATATTTAGAATTTTATAATAATTGCTTACATTTTCATATAAACAAAGAAAATAATCCTTATTATTTAATTCAAAACGATGATTTATTCATTGCTTGTATATATGTGGATAAGGATAAAAACTTAAATTTTTTAAGAGTTGATGGTATTGCCCAAGAAGAAAGCAATGCTCAAATTAAATATTCTCAGATTCATTATTACGAAAAAGCAGGAACCATACATTATACTACTGATATCAACGGCTCATATTCAAGTTTTGGCGGAAGTATTACCGGTGGAACTGTTTCAAAAAGAAATACTCTTTTAGGTGGTCTTTTATTTGGTCCTATGGGTATGGCTGCTGGGGCTATTTTATCTCACCAACCTACGAATATAACATTACCGCAAACCTCTTTTAACATTTCTTCTGATGTTCAAAAAATTGACGATAGAAATGTTATTCTAAATTATTATTCAGATATAAAAAAACAATACATAGATATTGAATTATCTGCGGATATATATAATTTTTTACAAACTCATTTACCAGAGAAAAAATATGATATTGTCCTTGAAATTGAAAAAACAAATATTTTAAAGCAACACGAACATGAAGAACAAAAAGCAATAATCCAAAATAGTTCTAATAAGATGCTTGAGTCTAAAGATGATGATACTACTGATTTTGAAAAGAAAGTCAAAAAATTAAAACTTATGTACGATAATGGTTTGCTTACCAATGAAGAATTTGCTATTGAAAAGAAAAAATTATTAGCTCTATTATAGTTATCACGTTTATACATTTGACCTTTGAAGTATTTATATTTTTTATAATACTTCTTCATATTTTGTGTATTTTTAATAAAACTGCCGCATACTTATAACGAGTCAATATTAAGTGTAAAAAAATTACACTTAATATTGACTCGTTAATAAATTTAGGTTACCATCTTTATTAAAGGAGGAAGTTTCTATGCTTACAAAAATGTATTTAACTAATTTTCTATCTTTTTCAGAAAGAACAGAATTTGATTTTACTGCATCCAAATACTCAATTTTATCTGCTTCAAATGTATCAGATAATAACGTTTTAAAAGGTGCTTTAGTTATTGGACCGAATGCTTCTGGTAAATCAAATGCTTTAGAAGGTATTGCATTTATTATTAAATTGATTAAAGGAGAAGGTGTGTCTTTTGGAAGATATCATTGTTGCTTTAACCCCAAACCTTCTACCTGTGTTGAATATGAATTTATTTTTAATGAAAAAAAAGTTTCTTACGTTATCAGTTATAACGTACAAACAAAAACCCTTTCAGAACATCTCACTATAGACAATAAAGACATTTTAATTAGAAACGGTATTCATGGTGAATTGTATATAGGAGAAACACCTATCATAGCAGAAAAACTTGATGGTGAAACTTTATTTTTACGTACCGCATCTTTTGATACTGGTAAATTTCCTCACTCTCCTGTTCTTCACGAACTTATGGAATATCTACACAATTCATACTATATAGATGGATATAATAAAACAGCTTCTTTCGGAAAAAGTGTAACGAAATATGCAGAAGAGAATGGTATCGACAAATTAAATAGTTATCTTAAAATTTTTAATTATGATTTTTTCATGGAATATGGCTCCGAAAGTCATGGGGAAGGTCTTCATCTTCGACTCGGTTCTGGGCAAAAAAGTATATTTTTCAAACGCAATAATTTCCCTATTCCTACCATATTTTATGAAGAATCCCAAGGTAACCAAGTATTCGCAGATATGTTACCACAAATTATTAATATTATTGAAAAACCAGGTATGTTAATAATAGATGAATTTGGTAATAGTCTCCACAATAAATTGTCAGAGAAAATTGTAAAGTTTGTTATGGAAAACTCTGAATATTCTCAATTATTTATTACATCACATGATACAAACCTAATTTCAAATTCAGTTTTCCGCCCAGACCAAATAAATTTAGTTACTTTTAAAGGTCCCGACGGAAGCCAAGTTAAAAGAATCTCTTCTTTTAAACCTCGTGAAGCTCAGAATTTAGAAAAGATGTACCTAGGTGGTATGTTTGAGGGGTTACCAAGATATGAAGAAATATAAAATTAATCCTCAAAAAATCATCGGCAATGTAATATTTGTTGTAGAGGGCGGCAGAGGTGACCAAAGCGGTACTGAACTTAAATTGTTAAAAAGTATTTTTACCGACATTTTAGGATATGAAGTTCAAGAGTTACCACGAGGTTGTGATGAATTTATCGGTCATGGTAATAATTCTAGCTCTCGAGTATTTGGACTCAATCTACAGAAGAATCAATTAACACAATTGACCCAAGATGCTCTAGATGAATTATTTGCACGTTTAAAATCCGAATTTAATCTTAAACCTGAAGATTGTCCTATATTCTTTCTTTATGACCGAGACTATTTAAGCTATGCTCCAAATGAATTAAGAGGAAAATATGTTAAAAAGTATACTGATCCATATAGCAATGCTACCGGTGATCAAGGTCAACTTTTATTGAGTTACCCTTCTGTAGAAAGCTATCTTTTATCTTGTATTCAAGAAGATATACACAAACAAAAATTTTTCTTAGGTAAAGATGTTAAACCGGAGGTAATAAAACAAAATTTTTCACCTGAAGATATTTCGACTAACGACCAAATTATTCATGCTACTATTGAAATGAATAAAGGACTATCCTCTTTTGGAATTTCTGAATACGATTTGGATAACCTAGCCCCCACTTTATTAACTGTTTATGATGAGCAACAAAAAAGTGTAAAACAAGACAATAATTTTTATCTTATTTCACTTATTTCCCTAGCACTACTTGAACTAGGTGTAATTATTGAAATCGAAGATAATGAATAATTTTTACACTCTGTTTACACACCGCAAGTCAGCGCTCCGGAAACCTCCTTTTTATAAGCTTTTCCGGAAGTTGTTCCTTGTTCAAGTCCCATCTTCCGCAGTAAGTTAAAGTTAAGGAAACCTTATAAAATCAAGGTTTCCTTATTTTTTTGTTCTTATGAAAATGTTTCCAAATGTTTCCAAGCATTTGAAGATAATGCAGTTGTAATAAGTAGGGGCATTTCGTCTTTTACTTTTAATCGGAAAATACTTCGTAATCATATTGACATAATATAAATGAAACAGATAAAATAATTATCAAATAGGAGGCGATTTTATGTGTGATGTCAAAAAGTATTCCTTAATGTTTGAAGATATAAAACAATTACAGCCAGAAGATACATTGCAACTTGTACTAGAGGCGAAAAGCGAAGAAGAACAAGATTTCTTTGAAATGATTGGTAATTTTTTACTTCAGAAAAAACAGAAGCAGATCATTGAAAGGAATTTATTTTAATGAAGAAATATATACTGATTGCCGGCGTTAATGGTGCCGGCAAATCTACTTTATTCCAGACACTGGCATCATTGAAAGATATGCCGAGAATTAATACTGATGAAATTGTTAAAAGTTTTGGTAATTGGCAAAATATGTCTGATGTCTTAAAAGCCGGAAAAATTGCTGTAAGAAAAATAAAAGAATATTTCGAGCAAGGAATATCGTTTAATCAAGAAACTACTCTGTGCGGTGCGAGTATTATACGAAATATTGAAATTGCTAAATCCTTAGGCTATAGAATTGAACTCCATTATGTTGGAGTTGCTTCTGCAGACATTGCCAAAACACGTATTGCTTATCGTGTTTCTCAAGGTGGTCATGGTATTCCCGATGCAGACGTTGAACGCAGATATACGGAAAGTTTTAATCGATTAAAAGAAATTATAAATCTATGTGATATGGTTGTTTTATATGACAACACAAAGAATTTTAATCGTTTTGCTATATATCAGAATGGAAAGCTTTGTAATTTATCAGATACCCGACCAGATTGGTACAACAATTTGAATCTTTCAACAGAGTAATAGATTTTCCAGAAGTTGTTCCTTGTTCAAGTCCCATCTTCCGCATTATATTTAAAAAAAGCCTTGAAATTCAAGGCTTTTTTTCATGTTCATTTTTTGTAATTATTTAATACAATAAAGTTCTAATATGCTATTAAATCATTGTTTTCCCAATAGCATCAGCTGCCAAAATTGCTGCATATATGTCTTTTGCAGTAACTGCAAAAGGCATATTTACAACCGTATCTACAACGGTAGCTTCTGCAACAGCCATAATTTCTTCTTCTTTAATTTCTGTGATACCAAGTTCTTCTAAAGTCACAGGAAGCCCTACTCTTACACAAAAGTCAAGAACTTCATACAATTCTTCTTCAGGAGAATTTTCCAGTACTAACTGTACAATGGTTCCGAAAGCAACTTTTTCACCGTGATACATATGATGACACTGTGGAAGTACTGTAAGACCATTATGAACTGCATGCGCACCCGCAAGACCTCCTGATTCAAAACCAATACCTGAAAGCAATGTGTTTGCTTCTACTACATTTTCAACCGCTTTGGTACAAACATGAGCTTCTGCTGCTAATTTTGCCAATTCTCCCTCTGTAATTAGAGTTTCGTAACATTTTTTTGCTAAAGTCATAGCCGCAACGGTAGGCAGTCCTCCCGCACAAGAGTTAGCGCCGGATGCCTCACAAGCCCTTGCCTCAAAATAGGTAGCCAATGCATCACCCATACCGGAAACCAGTAATCTGGCAGGTGCTTTCACGATAACATCTGTATCAACCAATACTAAATTAGGATTTGCAGGTAACCAATAATAGTCTTCGAATACACCTTCATCAGAATATACTACAGATAATGCGGAACAAGGAGCATCTGTAGAAGCAATGGTAGGTACAATTGCTACAGGAATACTGTTTTCATATGCAACAGCTTTCGATGTATCTAAGATTTTTCCGCCACCAACACCGACAACTACATCGATTCCATTTTCTTTTACAATATTTACCAGTCTTGCAATTTCATTTCTCGAACATTCCCCATTAAAATCTTCATACAAAATCCCTACATCTGCTGTTTTAAAGGAAGCTTCGATAACTTCTTCATTTCTTTTTCTTCCGGAAGGAGAAACGATAACCAATGCTTTTTTTCCAAGTTTCGCAACGTACGCTCCAAGATTTGCCATTTCCCCTGCACCTTGTACATATTTACCAGGTGCAATAATTACTTTTCCCATAAAAATCCTCCATTCATTTTTCTTAAGTAACAAAATATTACACCAATAAGTTTAACATCATATATAGTTCCTGACAATGAATTAAAACCAGCAAATTCCTTTTCTACATAAAGTTTTGTAAGAAATAACCGTTAGCTTTTTTCTCTTTATTTTATTCATTTTTGCAAAAATACTTCAAAGTACTATAGAAATATAACGAAATCGTGTATAGTAAATATTATAATACACTTTTACTGTACAATGATATAATAAATATGGAGGTAAACTATATGTCAATTATGATTGGTTTTTCAAAATCAGACATAACCCCTCCTCCCGGTGTTGTACTGGGAGGCTATGCAGGATACCGCCCCTGTGGTGGCACCCATGATCCACTTTACTGTAAAGCAATAGTGTTGGAGCAAGCAGGTCTTCGCTTTTGTCTGGTAGCACTGGATCTTCTGTGCGTGGACGAAGGACTGTACCGCCGCATCGCCCAAAAAGTATCCTATCTGGGAATTGAACCACAGAGACTAATCGTTTCCGCCATCCACACTCACGCTGCTCCCCAAGGAGTAATCTCTGATGAAGGACCGTTAACAGCAGTAAACTGCTCTGCTGAGGAGCGCACCCCGGAATTTCGGGCATACATGGAAGATGTAATCTGTAAAACAGAATCTGCATGCCGGATCGCTATCGAAACCCTGGAGCCATTCCTGGTTCGTACCGCCAAGAGCGCTACGCCTCCGGTAGGCTCCGAACGTCATACCGGTGCAACACCGGGAGGCGACCTGACGGTAATCCAGTGCAAGACAGAAAGCGGTAAACTACTGACCCTTTATAATTTCCCTTGTCACCCTACTGTTCTGGGGCCTGACAATCTGTTAGCATCCGCGGACTTCGCTGCCGGCATCGAAGCACTGCTGAATTGCGATATGGCAGTTTTCCTCAACGGCGCTGCCGGTGACATCAGTACCCGTTTCACCCGTCAGGAATCCTCCTTCGCCGAATGTTCCCGTATGAGTCAAATCGCAGCAAAACATGTTCAGTCTGTGATTCAAAATCTTCCTTTTGCTCAGCCGGAACCTTTGCGAGGCATCCACACCATGATTTCTCTGCAGCCAAGACCTATCGTGTCGGTGGCTACCGCCCAAGCAGAACTTCAAGAACGTACCACCCAATGGGAAGACGCCAAAACAGCAGGTGCTGATGCTGCAAGTCTGCGCTTACTGAAAACCTATGTAGAAGGTGCTTGGGTGAATCTGGAGTTCGCTAAATCTATGGCGGGCATTCAGCAACTTGACCTGCCGGTGACCGTATTTTGCTTCGCCGGTATGGAATTTGCCACCATTCCGGGAGAGCTGTTCTCTACCCTGCAACCGGAAGGACTTTCCATCATTGCTTACTCCAACGGCTACTTCCGCTACATCTGTCCGGAAGAAGCCTATGAAGCAAACCATTATGAAGCTATGGCTGCCATCGTTGCCCGAGGCAGCGGTGAGCGTCTGATTCACGAAATTAAACAACTGCACCGTCAGTTGCAAGACAACCATTAAGGAGGTACTTTTATGGAAACAGCAAAACGTTTTTTTTCCCACGCCCAGGAAAAGCTTCAGCAGGTATTAGAACATGAGATGCCTAATATCCAAACTGCCGCGGACTTCGTAACGGAAAGCTGCAAGCAAGGCGGAAAATTCTATGTATTTGGTTCCGGTCATTCTCATATGATTGCGGAAGAACTATACCTACGTGCAGGCGGTCTGGCACTTGTTCACGGCATTCTGCCGCCGGAGCTAATGCTCCACGAAATGGCCAACAAAAGCACCTATCTTGAGCGTGTTGAGGGCTATTCTCAGGCGCTGGTAGAATTATACCGTGTGGAAGCAAAGGACACGGTTATGGTCATTTCTAATTCCGGACGAAATGCTGTTCCGGTAGAGATGTGCCTTGCGGCCAAAGAAAAAGGAGCAAAGGTTATCGCTATGACCAGTATGCAACATTCAGCAAACTGTACATCACGTCACAGCTCCGGCAAGAAAATGTATGAAATTGCAGATGTAACTATCGATAACTGGGGAGAACCGGGTGACGCTGCTTTCCCTATTGAAGGTTTGGATTCAACTATTGGTCCAACTTCCAGTATTACAGGTATTACCATTGCACAGGCACTGGTTTGTCAAGTTGTTGATAATTTAGTGAAGGCGGGTATTGAACCACCGGTGTTCAAGAGTTCCAACGTAGATGGCGGAGATGCCCATAACAATCGGATGTTCGACAAGTATTATGGATATTGGAAATAAGATTTACCACAAATACATATGAGGACGGGAATTTTCTGATATATTTTCAAATAATTATCAAACACTTAGGATTACTCTATGAAACTAATAACAAAATACTTTAACCAATTAACCACTACTGAACTTTATGAAATTTTAAAATCCCGTGCGGAAATCTTTGTTGTAGAGCAAAACTGTGTTTATCAGGATTTGGATGACATTGATTATCGGAGTCTGCATATTTTTTACGAATGTGACGGGAAAATAATCGCATATTTAAGAGCCTTTGAAAAAGATTCTACTACCAAAACCATACAGATGGGACGTGTTCTTACCCTTACCCATGGCACAGGTCTTGGTGGAAAACTTTTAAAAGAGGGGATTTCCCAAATCAAGGAGAAACTGAATCCATCTTCCATCTACATAGAAGCCCAGTGCTATGCCACTGGATTCTATGAAAAAGAAGGTTTTGTTATTTCTTCTGATGAATTTTTAGAAGACGGAATTCCTCATGTAGAAATGATTCTAAATATATTATAATCCTTCCCCTGCTCTATCTTTCTTCTAGAATATGCTATACTCAGGTACTATTGACATTCTTACCGAGTACTGCTATAAAATCTATATATAATAATAAGATATAAGATGTCTTTACTTTTTTATATTTACATTAACAACTTATTTAAGACTACAATCGGTATGTAACAACAATTATGAAATCCTCAAAAAAATTCCCGGCAGATTTGCAAGATATAAGAGCCATAATAGGTATTGTCATGTTCTATTTATTTATAAGCTTAATTTTTGACGTAGGATGTCCTATTTTATGGATCACCGGAATATCCTGTGCGGGTTGCGGAATGACCCGGGCATGGATTTCTCTTCTTCATTTGGATTTCAAAACAGCGTTTTATTATCATCCTCTTTTCTGGTTACCGGTGGTAATTCTTTTTTTCTATTTTTTTAGAAACAAAATGACAAAGAATGCATCGTTGATACTTTCAACTATTGCTATTTTATTGTTTCTTATTACATATGTATTACGAATGTTAAATACATCAGATTCTATTGTTATTTTTCAGCCCTGGGAAGGTATCATTGGAAAAATCATTTCCCAGCTGTTAAAAATATAATTTTATACAAGACAAGTGAGGTATATACAAATGAAATGTCCTAATTGCAACAATGAATTTTCAAATGTAAATGCTCGTTTCTGTCCCTATTGCGGATATGTACTCCCTTCGACTCAAGCGACTTCATTTACCTATGATTCCAATTCAAATGCTGCCAACAATAATTGGCAATCTAATAACTACAATATGTACTCTGCTCCAAAAAATAATGGTACCAATGGTGAACTTTTAGTTAAAATTGGTGGTTCTGTATTAGCTGTTATTTATTTATTTGCAGGATTGATTACTTTCTTTAGTGCTATTGGAAACTTTTTTAATCTATTTTCTTGGGGATTTTCTATTTTTACATTAATTAATATAGTTTTCTCCTTCGTAACCAGCGTATTCCAATTAGGTATGGCTGTAATTCTGGTTCTTATTGCCTTTACAGATAAAAGATATCAAATCCGAGAACTTTTTTCTTCTCTTGCTTTCATAGGAATTGGAATGGTTATTATAAACATATTATCCGGTTTTATATCTATGATTCAATTACTTAGTTTAGGTTATGGTTCAAGTGCTGTGGGTACATTCTTCTCTACCCTGTTTATTTCTTTACTTTTAACACTATTGGCTCTTGGTATTGTATACGGTCTGTTATATTTTTCAAAAGAAGCTCCTTCTTTAGATTATTTTAAAGGAATAAATAATTTTGGCAGCTATTTAAAAATATGTATGGATATCGTTATTTTCTCCATCCGTAGCCTTTTTAGCCGCGTTCAAGCTTATTTTCAGAAACCAAAGAGTAATCCCGGCATGGTATCTTACTCTTCCACACCGAATTACTCAAGTAGTCCAAACTATGGAAGTACTCCAAACTATGGCGGCACTCCAAACTATGGTGCTACTCCAAACTATGGCGGCACTCCAAACTATGGCGGTACTCCAAACTATGGCGGTACTCCAAATCCTCCGGCTGTACAAAGTTATCCGGGATCCCGTCCTCTTAAAACTGACAGAGGTTTATTAATGTATATCCTTCTTACATTTATAACTTGCGGAATTTACCCTTACATTTTCCTTTATCAGCTTATTAATGACGTAAATATTGCCTGTGACGGTGATGGTACCCAGACTCCGGGACTTGTGAAATTTATAGTTTTTTCTATCTTAACTTGCAGTATCTACGGTTGGATTTGGTGGTATTCTTTGGCTAATCGTCTTGCTAATAATGCTCCCCGTTATGGAATGCATTTCCAGGAAAACGGAACCACATTTCTTATGTGGCAGCTTTTTGGTTCTCTTCTGTGCGGTATAGGACCATTCATTGCTATGAATATCATTATAAAAAATACAAACAGCATCTGTATGGCATACAACCGATACAACGGACTTGCATAGTTTTTATTAATAGACATTGTTATACCTATCACCAAAGAAGGTGACCAAATATGTATCATTCAAATTTTTCAAAAGAAACTATATGGGCTGTCAGTATCATTATCCTATGTATACTGGCAGCATCTTTTCAACTTTTTAAAATTAAGTCAAAAACATCCGATATGCTTTTACATTCTACCTCTGCAAACAGCATCGAAATTCAAGAAGAACTTCCTGGCCTTCAAGATTCTGCTGCTTCTACCATAGACTCCGCAGACAAGAATACGACTACTACCACCTTGGGTGCTCCTATTATCCATGATGTTTTTGCAGATTATGAATCTCCCATTGATTTTGAATCTCTTTGGGAAATTAATAAAGATGTATATGCTTGGATTACCATTCCCGGCACTATCATTGATTATCCCATTTTACAGCACGAAACTGATGACTCCTATTATCTTAACCACACCATAGAAGGTGTGGAAGGTTTTCCGGGATGTATCTATACAGAACGTAAGAATTCCAAAGATTTTACAGATAATAATACGGTAATCTATGGTCACAATTTAAGAAACGGCAAGATGTTTACAGAGCTTCACAAATTTCGAGACGAGAATTTCTTTTCCCAAAATGATATCATATATATCTATACTCCTACGAAACAGCTGACCTATAAAATATTTGCAGCTTACCTTTATGATGACAGACATCTGATGAACAGTTTTGATTTTTCTGACTCAAAAGTTTATGCAAAATATCTTACTGAGATTCAAAACATGAATTCCGTAGATGTTAACCTTAGAAAAGAAATTAAAATAACGGATACAGATAAAATCATAACTTTAATTACCTGTATCCGCGAACAACCCGAAAAAAGGGTTTACGTTCAAGGAGTACTTCAGTTAAATGAATAGAAAGAATTTCTAAATGAAAGGTGCCTCGCATGAAGTGATTTTTCCATGCAAGGCACTTTATTAATTTATTCGGATTGCCAACATAGTAATGTCATCAAACTGTTCAGCTTCTCCAACAAATTTATCAATTTCTGTTTTCATATTATTTATCAATGTCTCCGGCGATGCATCTTTATTTATATTAAGCACCTCCAACATTCTCTCTCTTTGGAATTGCTCTTCCAAACTATTAATTGCATCCGGCACTCCATCGGAATATACAAATAAGGAATCTCCTTTTCCAAGAGTAAACTCATATTCACCGTATGGTATTCCTTCCATTGCCCCAATTACCAGATTATGTGGATCCTCCATTATTTCAAATTTTCCATCGGCTCTTTTAATTGCCGGACATTCATGTCCTGCATTAGATGCTACTATATGACCGGTAGAGTATGTAAGAATTCCCAACCATACTGTAACGAACATATCATTTTTGTTATTTTTACATACAGAATTATTAACACGTTCCAAAACTTCTTTGGGTGGAATCCCCATCATCACATAGGTATTTATCATAATCTTTGTCATCATCATAAATAATGCTGCTGGTACACCTTTTCCGGCTACGTCGGCCACTACCAAAGCCACATGCTCATTATCAATCAGAAAGAAATCATAAAAATCGCCACCTACTTCTTTTGCCGGATCCATGGATGCATAAATATCAAATTCCTGAATTTGAGGAAAAGCAGGAAATACATTTGGAAGCATATCTGTCTGAATATTTGCTGCTAAGGATAATTCTGTCCCTATACGCTCCTTTTCAGCTGTTACTTTTGTCAAATCTTTCATATAATGGATAATGTCCTTTTCCATCACCTGAACAGAACTTCCTAAATCAACAATTTCTGTAATTTTGCTGACCTTGTCCAACTTTTCTCCATCTAGTTTTGTTTTTTCTTTTGCAAAACGTTTAGACTCATTTACAATTTTTTCTAATGGTCCGATAATCTGAGCTTTTAAAAATACAGCAGCTCCCCAGGCAGAAATCATAATTAAAACAACCCCGGCTAAAGAAGTATATTTCAAATATTCCATACGTCCTGTCTTAAGTTCTTCCATGGATCGTTGTACACAAAGAATTGCCTGTACCGTACCTTCTGAATCTTTCACCGGAATTAACACTGTAATATGAGGTTCTTTTCCTCCCAAATTTGAAGTTCTTGCAATGTACCCTTTTTCCAAACCATTTTCATAGATATCTATATAAATCTGACGATACTCTTCATTTGTGGTATTTCTCTGATATCCTACTTCCCAAGGGGTATAACTGCTATTTTCATTTACGGTATTAAATACAGATTCAAAACTGTTATAATCTCTTGTATCTACGGCAATGGCATAAATCAAAGTTACATTCTGTTCCTGACAAAGAATATTCAGATTGTTCCACTTTCTCCGATATTCTTCACTGTCTCCTTTTGTTTCCATATATTCATCAATCTTATTTCCATCTACAATTTTGGAAGCCGTATATGCAGTCCGGAAAGCAGAATCCATATACTCTCTTGTAAGAGACTCTGTAAAACGAGTATAGCCGATATAGCCTGCTATACAGGTTAAAACCGCCAATAAGCCAATAGCGCCTCCGATAATGCGAAAGGATAGTTTTGATGTGATTTTTCTAATCTTTTCCAAGGTTTTTCTCCTTTCTTCCTCTTACATGATAATTATCTAGCTTTATCTTACCCGCTTTTCCCTATAATGTATAACCAAATGCCTTAATCCTAAAGCAAACACTGGTATAAATCTACTGTCTGCTCTTCTGTTAATTTGTCACCTGCAAGTTTCCGAATCAAACTCTCAACACTTGGCTGCAGAGCCGTTGCATAAATCCGGGTTTCAACACTATATTTATCCATTAATGATGATGCTGCAGCCATAATCATTTCCTGTACTGCTAATGGATTTTTTCCATAAAGCCACTGAATTTCTATATCTTCATCATAAGCTGTCAATAAAATGCATCCTGTAATTTTTCCATTTTCCAACCATACAAAACTGCAATCTGTTAAAAGTTCTAATGATTCAATCTGTAGAAGCTCCCCTTCTTTCATAATCTCAAAATTAAATTCCTGTAACTGGAGATTTGAAATCTCAGAAAGTGCTGCCACATTGGAATGTCTTGCTTTCTTAATATGAGAAGCAAGGGAACTTTCCGTAATAACTGAAAGCGGCAACGAAAACGTCTTATTTTGTTCTATCATCTGAAATCCATTTTTCAGCAATAGCATTTCAGCAACTTCCTTCTCTCTTTCTGAAAGACATACTACTGCACTTATTTCTCTTATTTTTTTCGCAGCAGCATATTGATATAAAACCTTAAGTAATCGGCTGGCAATCTTCTGTCTTTGCACCTCTTCTTCCACTACCAGCCAACGCAATATCATAACATCTTCCATTTGTACTGCTGCCAATGCCCCTAATGCTTTATCGTCTTTTTTATAGCCTAACAAGATGGGAGTTCCATCCATTCCTTCCTCCAAAGCTCCTTCAAGCATTGGCGCAAAATCGTCTAATTCATTGGGATTTAATACGGAAATATGATTCATATGTCGTATCCTCGCTCTCTTATTATTCCGGGTTATTATTCTTTCTTATTTTCTTTTTCATTTCAGCCAATATTCGTTCTTCCCCATTCGCCAAAGGATTATCACAATTATAATAGGCATCTACTCCTTTATGCGTCCTTGTTGGAAAGTTACCTTCATCGGGTTTTCCCTTATAACGTCCTATTGCAACCTTCTGAGTAAATGGTGACACAACATACTGTTTTATTTCCGCTGCAAATGTTTCTATTGTATAAGTAATGCTGCCTATTTCATTGGAAATCGTACCGACAACTCCCAATTGGTGATAATCATACTTTATAGGAGAATTTTCTCCTTCAAGAATCATTTGCATTCTTTCTTTTGCTTTTTGCAATTGTTCTTCTTTTTCTTGAGTAATCACTTCTCCTTTTTCTATTTCTTCAATTATCTTTTTGGCTTCCCTAACACTTGCCAAATAAA
Source organism: Lachnospiraceae bacterium (assembly GCA_017555455.1). Classification (GTDB taxonomy): domain Bacteria; phylum Bacillota; class Clostridia; order Lachnospirales; family Lachnospiraceae; genus SFDP01. The sequence goes on along the minus strand of JAFZGJ010000006.1, from coordinate 21,584 downwards.
GTTTCTTTTGTTTCTCCGTGAATCGTCCTTTTGAAAGCCATCCCATATTATCTTCTATAAATTGAGCATATATTTTCAGATTTTTTTCAAAATGACTGGAAGTTTGATACTTGATTCTCTTTTCTTGATTTTTTCCTACTAAAATACGGTTTCGTTCCTGAAAAATTGCATTCGCAGAACAAGCATTTGGTAGTGCTACATCTTTGGTATCAGGATCTAAATTACGCAATTTTGCCATTTCCTGCAATGCCACTTTTGCCTCTTCATACATATTAGGAATTGCAGATAACTGACTCTTCTGTATTTCTGTTAATTTTTCTTCATTATTTTCCTTCAAAAATTGCTGTTCAAATTCTTCTTGTTTCTTTCTGATACCATCCTCTGACATATCTCCCAAACAACTGATATTTGATACCATGTTACAAAAATCCTCTAAAATTTCACGCGGAATAAATGTGTAAGAGTCATCTTCTGTATATTGTTTAGCATATAGCTCTATATAAGAAATTGTTTTATTATCAATACCTGCTTTTTTCAATACAGCTATCTTATCTTTTCTTTTTTGTTTATCTTCCTTTCCAATAGTCTTCAATGCTTCTTCCAATTTTTCTGCATTTTCTACTGCATTTTGTAATAGATTTCCTTTTTCATCTACTATACTTTGAGCCAATTTACTAATTAGTATATTATAAGTTCTTCGTAACGGAATTTCCTTTTTTACATTTTCAAGTTTTATTGTTTCCGGCAAAGTAGGACGCAGTTCTGCCAGTCCCGGTTGTACTTCTTTATAATATAAAAATCCGCCACTTTCTTCTACTACCTTCTTCGCTTCTTCTATAGTAACTATTTGCTTATAGCTGGCACAACCATATTTCTTAACTTGTTCCACTGTTGCATCTCTAACCACTTGATGTTCTATCGTAATTCTTTCTGCTTCAACAATTTTTTCTCTTATATATTGCTCTTGCTCCTGTTCTAAAAATTCTGTGCCTTTTTCCATTTCCATCTCGTTCAGAATATCCATGCCTTCCTGAATATCCTTCTGCATCAGTTCGTCCCGCATCTGACTTGCTGTTTCCTGCCATCTAGCCAAAGATTCTTTTTGTATTTTTTCTATTTTTTTCTTATCTTTTGATATTTTTTTCCTGAATTGACGTTCTTTTTTATTTCTGGCATTCTGTTGCTGTTGAGTCATAACCACTCCTGCTGCCCCCGGGTGTACCTGTCCGGGCATCTGCCTATTTACCATGGGCTGTACTATCTGCTGCAATGGCACATTTGCCATCATATTTTGTTGTTGCTGCTGCAATGGCGCATTTATCGCTATATTCTGTTGTTGCACATTTCCCTGTTCTTTATATATTTGATTGTCCATCTTTGTTTTCTCCTATTTCATAAACTCACTAAGCAAAACCGAACCATCCATACCGCTTACTTCGATTGCAAAATATCTGACTACACCATTTTCATCTATATATGAAATCCCGTAACATGGAATTGTGCTGTTACAGGACATACCATACAGTATTGCCTCTTCTTTTCATATTCCTCACTCCGTTATATTTTCATCTGAAAGATTCTTTTTAATAGTTACTATATTCTTTCCATCTTTATAGACGTAGCCAACTTCATCCATGCTGTTCTTTACCATATAAATTCCTAACCCCCCGATTTTACGCTCCTCCAAAGAAAGGGTAATATCTGGATCTTTTTTTGCCCATGGATTATATGGAATTCCACCATCAATAAATGTGATTACAACCGATTCTCCTTCGAAGGAAACCTGAATTGTTGCCTCACCAACACCCGGTGTATAAGCATAGTGGGCTATATTTACAAATAATTCCTCTACTGCAATATCTAATTCAAACACCAGATTCACGGGGCAATTTTTTTCTTCCAAAAGACCATTCACAAAATTCAGAACCTGTTCTAAATTCTCTGTCTTTGCCCCCAGTGTTAATTCTCTCATCATGTCTGCCTCCTTTTTCATATTCAGGATTCTTACACTTTTCTTCTATCCTATATATTTCATACAAAGCATGGTAACATCATCGAACTGTTCTGCCTCACCTGCAAATTTTCCCAATTCTTTTTTTACTTCCTTTAAAATTACTTCCGGTGCTTCTTCTTTATAGGTATTCAAAACAAGCTCTAACCTATCTTCTCCGTACATTTCTTCCTGCATATCGATAGTGTCTGTTACACCATCGGTATAAAGAAAAATGCTGTCACCTTTATGCAGCTGAATACTTTCCTGCTTGTAAGGAATTCCTTCTAACCCTGCCAAGACAAATCCCGGCAAACATGTTAAGTAACGGAATCCCCCATTTTCTCCCTTTATTGCAGGAGGGTTGTGACCTGCATTTACATATGTCAGATTTCCTGTGGATACTTCCAACATTCCCATCCATGCAGTTACAAACATTCCTTCTTTATTGTTCTCGCAAAGCTGATTGTTTACAGCTTCAAAAACTGCAGAAGGTTCTTCCCCCTTTAATACCTGGTTTTTAATTAATGTCTTTGCAATTACCATAAACAAGGCTGCCGGAACACCTTTTCCGGAAACATCAGCAATCAAAAATACCAGATGGTCTTCATTTACCATAAAGAAGTCATAGAAATCTCCTCCTACTTCTTTGGCAGGATTCATAGATGCAAAAATATCAAATTCACTTCTGCCCGGAAATGCAGGAAAAATGCTTGGAAGCAAATCTGCCTGAATCTGTTTTGCAACATTTAGTTCTGCTCCGATCCTTTCTTTTTCCGCAGTAATCTTCGTAATATTGGCAATATATTCTTTGATACCGATTTCCATTTTCAGAACACTTTCACTAAGTTTTTGTATTTCATCCTTAGTCCTTACGATATCTAATTTATCTGAAATTTCCGCATTATTATCTACAAATTTTTCTGCTTCTTCTGCAATCAAATGAATCGGTGCAATCATATTTTTATACATATAGCCCATAAAAATAGCTATAAATACCACTACGATAGCAACCGTAGCAACTACTGCATTTACAATATATTCATTTAATGCCGTTTTCAAGGTAGCCATAGGAATCTCAACCCCGATAATTCCTTTCACCACGCCATCTACAATCACCGGATATACGGCTGATGTATTATATCCAAATTCACTTTCAGAAATGAAATAATTATTTACTTGTTTCCCTGTTTTCATTACTTCTGCGATATCTGCTATAAACTCCGGATTAAATCCTCCTTTATGTCCCAAATCAAATTTCAATTCTTCCACCATGTAACAGTCAAAAACATAGGTAAGCGGCTTCCAATTTTCGGCACCTGCTTCTTCATAAGACATAATGACTTCCGGATTGGTATAAACCAGAAATATATCATTGGCTTCTGTAGCCTCCCGCAAAGAATGAAGCAATTTTCCTGTTTTCTGATACTCAGATGTTGCTTTTATACCTTCCAACTCTTCCTCTGAAACAGTTCCCATACAATAACCTTCTACTGCATTCATATAAAGAACCCGTTCTTCTTCTGTCATATAACTTTCAAAAATTTGGGCAATATCATATGCAATATCATTATATTTCTTTTCTATATAAGATTTATACTGAGTATATCCTCTTGCTGTTGTAACACCACAGATGGCAATTCCCATAATCAGAAATCCAATAATAAATTTTGCTACCAAAGAACTTCTTTTTTTCATTTCTCCAACACTCCTTTTTCTTAGGAATATCTATTTTTACACTATTTATTTCAGCTTTCGGGGACGAACAAAGACATTTTGCAAAAGATTACTCTTTGATTCCAATCCTTCGCTCCCTTTCCTTCATAAACTTCTGAAACTCTTCTGCTTCGGAAATCTGTACCGGCTTATTATGTCCCTGTTTTCCCAAACTTTCTTTCCATGCAATATGACTTCCTTTTTCTACATGAATACAGACCGGTTCTGCCACCTGATTTAACTGCCTTAAATCTTCATAATCCCGGTTCCTTTTACAAAGAGATTGATCCAAAAATCTACTGTAAATTTCTTTCTGCTTTTCATAATCCCCTTCTAAAAAGAAACAATAGCGGTTAGGCATTACACTTTCATCCACACAAACACTGTACTCTGTAATCACTTCTCCTAAAGTCTCTGCAGTTTCCTTTACAACCTCTGCAATCATGGACAGATTTGTTTTTTCTCCGGCAATATTAACTGCCTGATTTTTACGGAAAGCAAAACGTATCATAGGCGTATTCCCATAAAATCCTGTTACTTCCACTATATCCAATAGACGATATCGATAAAAACCGGCAAAATTGGTTATGATAAGTTCATATTTTTTTCCTGTTTCCAACTCATCAAACCATTTCGTATTCTTATCATCATCTTCTAACGGGAGAAATTCCACAAAACAACCATGTGGAATACACACATAGGAATCATTTTCTTCTTCCAATGCAATTCCTATCGGTGCTTCCGAAGAAGCATATACAAAATAGTGAATAGAGATATCTCCCAAATAAAAACGTAAATTCTGTTCCTGAGTCCCGAAAACCTTTCCTCCGATACCATTCACCATCCGGCACTTTTTCCAGATACGTTTTACAATACCTTCAAACCCTTTTTCACACTCTTCTTTTACAAAGGTAAACCATTCCTTTTCCGGTAATGATATTTTTAATAACTTATCCCTAATATCAGAAGACAAATTTATTTCAGGCGGAATACTTCCACTTTCCATATCCCGTAAAATGTTTCTCCAATGTTCTTTAAAATATTGCAACAACAACAAAATATCATATTGATAAATACTGTATATGGATTTCATATTCGGTTCTGACAATGCCAGCCAAAGCTTTACATACCACAAATCTCCTATTTCCTTGGAAAACATAAGTATTTCGCCACCAATAAACTTATCAAAAAAATGAGGATTCTTTTCTCTTTCATTTAAAAAATGTACATTAGAAAGAAAAGTGATTTTATCCTCTTTTTCTGTTCTTACTATACTGGTATGTAAGTGTTTTGCTGTTTCCCATTCCTCATCATCCGGCAGTGCTACATTATAAAAGGTATCAAAACCATTGTTAAGACCTTTCTTGGTCATGGGAATCATTTTCTGATTTGTACTTCCAGAAGAAGTAATAAAGTACTCCACCGGATAAACGGTAAGAACAGCTTCTTCCCCTCTAAGCATCCGCTCAATGAATTCTTTGTAATCCCCATAATCCGTTAGGGGAAGTTTCCGATACTCCTCCAATCCTGATTTCAGAATTTTAGCAAAATCGTATTTTTTCCCGTATTCCGTATCTTTGTTATCCTGTAATATCTTAAGAAGAGTATCACGGCTTACTTTTACTCCGTCCCGGCATTCTTTGAGAAATCGAAATCTGTCTTTTTCCATCCTTTATTCAATCACTTTCTTATTTTCATCTCTTATTCCAAACAGAAAATGTATTTAAACACCCTACTCAATAGTCAGAATATTTACAAAACCGGACATTTTAAGAACATTCATAAGAATTTCCGGCACATGTACAAGTTTCATGGTTCCCTTTTTAGAAGCTGCTGTTTTTTGTCCAATCAACAATGCTCTCAATCCGGCACTGGATACATAACTACACTGGGTAAAATCCAATACTACCTGATTTACTTTCTGGAAACTTTTTAAAATAGCATCCTGTACCTGTGGACTTGTATTGGTATCCACTCTACCTTCAATAGCGATTGTAATAATATCATTTTCTCTTGTTTCTGTAATATGCATAATTTAATCCTCAATTCTTATATTTCTATATTTTACTTATAAAACTTCATGTTTTGGTTCTATTATTCCTTCAACATAACGTTACTGTCCAATCCTGCCCTTTCATCCAAAGCCACAACTTGGGTATCCATAACCTGAGCATTCATATCCATGTATACATGACCGTCCAGACTTCCCTTCTGATCTAAAAACTTAATTTTAAGATTTGTACGAATGGGTTTAAACTGATTTAGAAGAAACATTAATTGTGACTTCTGATTTTCCGGCACATAAGTATGTATCAGCAGCGTTACATCATAAATCCCCTTACCATATAATCCTTCATATATTTCTTGATTTTCTGCCTGGGTATTTTTCTGCATTACATTTTTTTCCAAAATAATAACCTTTTCTCCCAGGATAATTTCACATACCCGAAGCAATGCCTCTCTGGTTCCTTTGGTGCGGTTTAAATGATAAGCTTCCCTAACCAAAGTCCGTAGTTTTTCTTCTGTCAGGAAATCTCCGCTGACATCTAAGCCCATCCACTGACAAAATACAGGAAGAAACTGTACGGGTGCAGTGTCAATATCCAAAAAATCAGCCACCTTATCAATTTTTTCCTGAAAATCCATATATACTCCGGAAAATACTGACATATATCTATGGAAAAAACTTCCATAATCCTGATATACCTCCGGGAAAGTATCTAAAAAGAAATCTCCATGATTATCTACCCACAGATTACTGATTTCTCCTTCTCCCAATCCCTGTACTTCCACACAAAGATACAAATATCTCCCTTCCAGTTCATACAATAAAATATCTGTACGATTAATCCGCTTGATGGCACCCAACTTTTCCAGAATCTGAATTTTATCTTTCTTAGGAATCTCGGAATTTTTAAAAATATCCTCTACATAGATTAACCGATCATCCCACCAAATTTCTTTTTCTTCCAAAGCTGCCGCATATGTGGTTATTACCATGTCCTCATGGATTTTATAATCTAAATGAAGCCTTCCCCATTTTGCCCCGCTTTCAATTCCATCAATACTGTCACATATAAATAATCTACCGTAAGTATCCGGTACACATCTTAATTTAGTTTCCCCTTCTATTTCAAATCCCGTAAGAAAGGAACGATTAAACCGATTTTGTTTTATAGAATATTTATGATATTCTGCCATTTTTGTTCCTCCTTACTCTGTTGTATTTAATTCCAAACTGATTTCTCCCGGATACAACAAACAATTACTTTTAGGTTCAATATCCAATCCCTTTTGCACCGCATATGTCTGATTGGTTACATTTAAGGATAAATCATAAATATATTTTACGCAGTCCAGATTTTCAATCTGTGCAAACAAATCGTCAAAATGAAATCTTTCTCCAAAATTACGCTCTGTAGACACATAATCCAACTGCCTGTGAATCACCGTTTCTATCTGCTTACGGCATCCTTCATAATGTGACTTCACATAAATAGTTCCGCGGATATGTACCGGTACATATACCGGTTGCTGTACCTCAATATTAACGGTTAAAAGTCTTGCTTTCTCTAAACTTTTATAAATAGTATCCAGATAAATATCACTTAATCTTGGAAATAGCTGATTACTGACAGGTTTTACAGCAATCAAAATCTTATTTTTCACATCATCCCTTACAGCCTTTACCTTATGAATACATAATTCCGGAATACTTTTTACCAGACTTTCATAATCAGATGCTTCCACTGCCGTGTAATGCTTTCTTAAATCTGCAATCAACCGATGTCTTACGGAAGCGATATCTTCGGGATAACTGCCGCCTTTTCCGGTTGCCGGATTGGTAAAAATAATATCACTTTCATATCCCACCGGTACAAACCTGCTTCCGGCACGGACATTACCTTCCGCTCCCTTAGATACAGCACAACCTCCTAAAAAAATCCGGCTGTCAATAAAATCTGCTGCATCCTTTACCACCAGAACGCCTTCATTTTCTAAAAGCTCATAGGTAAACTCATTCTTTTTGCTACTGGAAGGACGGATAAAATAATACGCATTTTCTCCCTCTGCATCTTTTTTAAGTGCAATCAGTGAAAAACTTTCTTTCACAATGTGTTTATTTGGGAGCGCAATCTGTTGGTCATCATATCCGTAAACAGTTCCTAAATCGTAACTTCGCATCATTTCCTCATTGTATGCAACCAACTTTACTGCATTTTCAAAATTTCCGGGACCATAGCCAAAGGTATTTTTATCAAACCGGATGCGGTATCTTCCATATCTCAGCCGTTCCAGAGAATAATATCTTCCCCGGCTCTCTCCTGAAATTTCTCTATTATATAAATAATAACCACCGTCTCCTTTTTCCTTACAGAAAATCTGTACAAAGCCTTCTTCCAAAATATCACTATATACATCAATCACTTGATTTTTTCCGCTATAGGTATAACAAATGGATTTTGTTTCTTTCTGCCACAACTCAAATAAAAATCCACTAATCTTCTCAATCTTCGGAAATAAATCATAATCAGCACGCTTTAAAATACCTCTTAAAACATAACCTTCTTGGGGTAAATCCTTATAAATCGCTGCTTCCTGTTTGGGAAGACGGAAAGAAAGCTCACCGGAAGTAAGAAAACTGCCGGTTCCGTCCTTGCATCTGATATCCACAAATCCTTGTCCCGTATAAATCTGCCATTGGATATCCGCAAACATATTTTTTCCTTCAAACCCTATTCTTTTTCCGACATCTGCTAATTGTATATAGAAAATCAAATCTTCTCCGGAATTTGGTCTTTTCTCCATCACCAAATACAATTCCATACCTGCCATAGGATCTTCTGTAAATACAATCCCCGGTACGGGATAATTCTCATCTAAAATATGGGAATAGTCCATAATTTCATCCCGGTATTTCGTATATATTCCCAACAATTTGTTCCCGGAAAGAAAAACATCTCTATTGGTTTCAAAAAATAACTCCCCTATTTGAAATCTCTGACCGGAAGGAATATGTACCGGCTCTTCTACCTTCCCGGCTTCCAGTAAAACTCTGGCACTTTTCCCATTTTCTTTTTTAAATCCTGCCATCTGAAATATTTTTTCCTGAACAATTTCCGGCATACGGTCTATATATGCCTGCTGTATAATGGTAAAAGCAGACAAATTCTCTAAGATAGTTTCTGCAGGCTCCGAAGGATTGAAATTCGTCCACTCCTTTGTATACAAAGGAATCTGCTTTCTTGCTTCCTGAATTAAATCTTCAAAGGTCTGCTCCTTTAGCATATGAAAGTTAAGCATATAGCCGCCTCCTTCATTTTATTATAACGTCAATTCTTTTTCCTTGTCTGTGCCTTATTACTTCTCACCGGAAGTAGAAATATAAATACGGTGTGTACCGTTCATTACTACCATAAACGGTGACTTTTTGATATCTTCCAGATCCACCTCATGAATACCGGTACTGTCTTCATATTTTGCAGTTACTACCATATGTTGAATCATGACATGACGTTTCAAACTATTCAACCGCATTAAAATCTGAGACTTTCTTGGCAAATCACCGATATTCCATCCCTTGCCGTGGCTTGTGGCAACCGGCGTCAGATATTCATTCAAAGTGTTCATAATAAGATTTTGAATTTCTAAACTCTCATCTATTTTCATAACAGAAGCCCAAATATTAACATTTAGCTCCACAAAAACAGGTTCCTCAATTTGTAGGTCTTTAGGCTGAATCGATAATTCGCAATGTTCCAATAAATGTTCCTTTAATTCTCCTTGTATTCTCTGGAAAGATTCCCTGCCTTTCCTGCAGTCCTTCATTAAAAGAACGATATTCAACATTCTTTCCTTATACTCTCCGTCTCTTCCCACACCATTGATAATGGAAACTTTATCTATATTATTGGAAAAATATAATATTTCCCTTTCATAATCCTGTTCTGTTACCAAACGTCCCCTGGAACTGAAAAGTGATGCCCCACGCTCTAAAACCCGGTTGGTGGATTCCATATCACTGCCCCCAAAGGCTGCCTGCGGATTATAAATATCCTGTACAAATAACCAGTTACTGCTGCTTTCTGTAATGGCACCTGCAGCTACATTTCCTTTGCTTCCGTTACAACAACGAAGCTGTACTGTAAAAGCAACTCCGTCGGTATAATCCGGCACTCTCACCTGAATTCCGTTTCCAAAAATAACTTTACCGTTTATCCGATCTAAAACATAATGTCTATCTTCCGGTTTCGTATTATAAAATTGTTTAGTTTCTTCCCATTTCACAAAAAAGTCTGAAATCTCTCCCAGATAATTTCTTTCAATTCTTACCGATTCCGGCATTTCCTCTGCCATTTGTTCCATGATTTCTTTGGTATAATGATTTCTTTCATTCACCCAAACCTCAGCATCCAGAATTCCTTCTGTCCTAAGTGAAAATACCTGCATATTATCCGCTTCCTCAAGATAAAATTCCTGCATCTCCAAAGTCTCGATATTATGGGCAGTGACACCATTTAAAGCAATCTGATGAATTGTTACACTGCGACTGAATTCGCCGCCTTCTTCATGGACTATTTTTAGCCAACAATGTTTTTTTCCTTCCATTTCAATCACCGCCATATCTGCCGGTGGTAAAAACATCATAATCCCACTGCGGGTTAAATTGGCAGTATAATCAATGACTTTCATTTCCTTAAAGCCATGAATGGTAGAATAGAAAAATTTCAAATTGCAATTTTTATTTCTCTGTATGCCCTCTATCTGCCACCATAGGCTAATGGGCCCCTTTTCAAATTTTTTATCAAACCCCAGATAAAGAGCCGTATCATCATAATTTCCTTTGGAAAAAGCAGTAAATTTACGTCCTTCCAATATTTTATCCTTGATATCTTCTATACCGGTTCCGGAAAATACTTTCCCTAACTCAGGAACTTCAAAATTATCTTCATAAGTGTAGGATACCATCAAATCCGTAATCATAGGAATCTGATGGAAACAAGGCTGGAAATAGCAATTATCTGCCCGAAGCAACTGAATTCTTAAAGCTCTGCCATTATAAGCTCCTACATCGGAAGCTTCCCAATCTTTTGGACAGGTAAAGGTTAATTTATAATCTCCTTCCTTCGCCTCTGCAAACATATGACTGTACTCTTTCTCACATTCCAAACGTTTCCACCCAAACCCATTAAAATATTCTATAGATACTTCTTCCGGTTTTGCATAGGATACCTGTACCTCCGATGCTGCCCGGGGTTTCCTTTTCACTATTTTTAAACTTTCTTCCTCTTCCTGTCTAGATAAACCTACATATCTTTCCTGAAAAGACCCATGGAATTCCAATGAAATTTTAGCTCCTTTTTTGGAAAAATAATGGTCAAATCCTATGTAACACTCTGAAAATAAGGAAAGTGTATCTCCAAAAAGACTAAACCTTTCCACATTATAATCCGTAGTTCCGTTTCCTACATAAGGAACATATCTTGGATTTCCTGCAGAAGAAAAGCTAATGGATTCTATAGAAACACTTTCTTTCTGCGGTTCTTTTGCCTCCAGTAAAAATACACTGTAAGACTGATTATTCACTGTTACAGGTTTATTGGGTTTTTGTTTTACCAAAAGAATATGTTTCCCCATAACCCTGCAATTTTCTACCGGTAAAAATCCCTCTTCGGTATAATATAAAAATCCAAATTCCCCTTCTTCTATTCTTTTTAATAGGTCCGGTGCTCCTTTAATTCTGCAGTATATGGTTTCATCTTCCACATCAAAAATATTGGAATGATACAATACTACTGCCTGTCTTTCCAATCCTTCCCCTGCAAACTGAAACAGGGAAAAAGGACTCATAAATCTATCTTCCTCTTCTGAATAATCTCCATCCGTGGTATCCAGATAGCTCTTTCTCTGCAAATTTCCCATTAAAGGTAGAATCCGGCCACTGCTCCCTGAAGTCATAAACATAGTTTTCAGCCTTGAAGGCGTCAAATACACCGGAAATTCTGTTTCAAATACAATCTTACCTTCTTCCGTATCTGCTAAAAACTTACTTCCTTTTGGAATGCCCACTCCGCCCTCTGCTTCTGATGCTACATTCATCAAAATCGTTGTTTCTGCCGGCTTAGCCGGAAGTGGCGATATTTCCATAAGATTAACAAGCTCCGTACGATACCGTTCTAACATATGGTTAAAGCGATTCACATTTTTACTCATTTGATTGGCAAATATTAACGCCAGTACCGAACCAATATCCGGATTTGAGGATGTAAAGTTCCACTCCGGAACATAGCTTGCCGCAAGACTTTTTATTTGGTTTTGTATATCTTCCACACTTCTGGAATCTAATTTAAAATTATCCTGCTTCATTACTTTTCAATCCTTTCCGGCCTGCTTCTTTTCATTATTCTTCTTTTCATTTTATAAAATCTATTCATCAAAATATAATTCTTCTTCCGCATCTTCCCATGTGGTATCCAGATAAAACGGAAATACCAGATTGTCTCTTACATTGGTTTCCCGAATCAAATAATCAATATAAATAATCAGACATCCCTGCTTGGATGTAGAATCAATTCTTACATTTACATCTGACAGTCTCGGTTCCTGACTCATTAAATCCGAAGCCACTTCCCTTGCCATCACATTCAGCATAGTGGAAGAAGTATCCATAAAAGTATAATTCGTCAAAGAAGAACCAAACTCAGGACGGATCCAACGCTCTGACTTTTGAGTCATTAAAATAATATATACCGATTCTTTAATACTTGTTTCTCCTTTTGACACTTCAAACCGCCCTGTAGCAGGATTTATCCTGGGTGGAAATTTCATTCCGCTTCCTAAAAATTCCTGTGCCATCGTTTTTCCCTTCTCTTATCCGATTTTAATGGGTGCCCCACTAATCATGGTTGCTCCGCTGCTCTCCGCCTTTAACATGGAGCCGGCCTCCAAACTCATGGTTGCTCCTTTGGCTTTCAAAGAACCTGTGGCATCAATGGTAGTGTTACCACTGGTTTTCATAGTAAGTTTATTACATTCCAAAGTCACTCCACCGGTATTTCCGTTCATGGTAAGCTTGATATTATCCCCTACCTGAATTTCCAGTTTTGTTTCTGCCTGAATTTTAATGTTCCCGTTCTGGGTCTTTATCTCAATAAAATTCTTATTTTCTTTGTCTTTAATAACAATCTTGTTATGCTCATTATCCAATAAAATGGAATGGGACTCCTCCGCCGTATGAATAGTAATCTTATCTTTTGTACCTTCTCCTTCGGAATTATCCTCAAAGATAACTGAATTTCCATTTTTAGTGGTAATCTTCTTATATTGATTATCCTGGTCAAAGGCCTTCTTTAAAAAGCTGTTGGAATCCTTAGGTACACAGCCAATAACATATGGCTTTTCAATATTTCCCTGTTCAAAAGCCAAAAGCACCTGATCCCCAATTTCCGGCTGAAAATACATTCCCCATTTCTTTCCATGACTTGGCATGGCAACTCTTGCCCATTTCAACTCATTAGCTTCTTTGTCTCTTACGGGAATGGTCACACACACTCTTCCCGGCATATCTTTATCATAATTTTTAGCCACCGTTCCTACCATAACTCCGAAAATACGGTTGTCTCCGGTTTCTGTTTTCATAATCTGATTTTCTGCAATCTGGTCGATTACATCAAACAATCCCATCTGATGTACCTCCTGTTTTTTGATTACTGTAACTGGGAGGATTCTTCAATACTATTGGACTTGCCATAAACCGTTGTCTCAAATCCTCCCTCATCCCTGAGCCGATGAATTACTTTTACAAGATAAAACTTATTCTCTACAGGTTTCCCTAACGATTTCAACACTACAAATTTTCCGGGCATTAACTCCGGCATTCCAATACAATCACACTCCAAAGACCCAAACCGGTATGACATTTCTTCCATCAACGATTCCACACGATACTGTGCTTCTTCTTTCGATGTAATGGTAGGGTCCACATATATTTTTTCAGACTTTTTAATCAATTTTTTTGCCTTATTTCCCATGGAAATTTTTTGTGTCATTTTTTGGGATGCTTCCAAAACCCTTGCTTTACTGACATCGGTACTGCGGGCTTTAATGGTCTCTACAAGTCCTGTTACGTCATATTCCACATCAAAATTCTTAATGCCCTCCGCAGGTCCCAACTCCATGACTGTTTCCGCATTCTGTTTTGCTTTTCTAAAATAAACATTTCCACATTCTGAAAAAAATTCATAATTATACTTTTTGGCTGCCTTAACCACAAATTCATAATCACTTTCTGCCACCATTTCAATGGTCCGGTCAGATGCCTTAGACCCTTGGGATGATGTGGACGCGGTTTTATCCGGTGTATCTGAAACAATAATATTTTTAATAAGCCCGGAATTGTTCATTCTCATATAAGGTCCTTTATTAAAAATTTCCTTCACAGCCGCCCCGAAACTTTTTGCAGTAAGCTGTCTGGAATATTTATTTGCCATCATCACACCTTTTACATCCATGGCTGTTACTCTGATTCCCGGCATTTCTCCCAATTCATGGAAAAAATTAATCCGGGAAATAAAACCGCAAAATACCATCCTTGCCTGCATTCCGTATCCCATGGCAATTTCTACAGAAGAACCAAGCAAAATATAATCCTTTACTTCTTGTGTCCGAAATTGGGACTTTTCTTGTTCAAAGGTATTATACAAACAAAAAGTAGCAATAGACGCTTCATATCCACTTGTAAGTTCCACCTCTACATCGGAAACAACGAAATCCGATTTATTTTTTCCGAATTCTTTCCCGTTTATGGTAAGCACCACCATGGGGTATTCGAAACCGCCATATTTATTTTTTAAATCCAAATATTTATGTGTCGCCAAGTTATCACCAACCTGTTTCTTATTTTGTAACTATTCAAAAATCCCCAGGAATTTCATATCTTCTCTGTATAATTTTTTATCTGAAATTCAATAAATTACTTACTTTACTCTGTACACCGCTTCCGCCTTTTTCTAAATTATCAATAGCCTTATACCAATATTCATTATCTGCCGGCTCCTGCGATGCCTGTCTTATGCTGAGTCTTACTGATGCCCTGATAGGATTACCTATGGTGTTAAACATGGTATATGTGGCATCCACAGATACTACTTCACCGGCAAAAACCATATCCTTCCAGTAAAATACTACCTGCCTTGTTTCCGGCTGGGTTAAAAGTCCCATGAGGGCTTCTACCTGAGGGCGTACCGTATAGCCTTCATCATTTCTTAAATTTTTCACCACTCCGGAAACATCGGAAACTAGAGCTCCCATAGATAAATTTGTTACTTTTTCAAACATAAAAGCATCCGGATGATTTTCTTCATCCAAAAGAATTTCAAAATTCATAAAGGTTTGTGACGGCATATTAATCTGCGTCACATTATTGTTTCCGTTCCCCTGCTGCAAAAAACTTCCCGCTCTGGAATCTATCTGTATTTTAGAAGGATTATACTTCACTTTTAAAATGTGATATCCACTCGTTATAGCTTTTTCTTTCTTCCCCTTAGATGACAAATTCATCAGCGCAGTCTGCAAAGATGTCGCTTCAGAATTAGAAACATCAAGCTTATGTCCTATGATTTCTTCCTTTTTTGTTTTTTTATTAATCTCCGTAATATCCAACAATGCTTTCGGTTTTTTTACACAAAGAATAGCTTTCTCAATACTTCCCGTAAAACTTCTTCCTATATTCTCGCCTAAATTCATAAGCATTTCCTCAATTTAAAAATTTATATTTACTAAATTTCCTGCATATTGCACAACACTTCCCAGATTCGTTTTATCCTCTTTCCCAAATACATTAAAATAATTTTCCGCCCATTTTCCCTTACTATAATCCAAAGTATTATCTACCAACACAATTCCCAGATTTACATTGGCACGAATTGGGTTCCCATCAGTAGAGAACATGGTATACTCCGCATTTACATAATTTAAGATGCCTTTATATTCCATTTTTCCCCAGAAAAAACTTATCTTCCTTGTATTAGGATTTATCAATGCTCCTATCAACCCTTCTACCTGATTTTTAACACTATAACGCTTTTTTTTAACAGTATTGGCAATCCCTACAACTCCCGTTCTTACCAAGGCAGCAGCATCTGTACCTTTTTCTGTCATAAATGCCTCTGTCCTCTCACAATCATCAAAAATCAACTGTAGATTCATCTGAATTCTTGTCTGCATATCCTGATAGCTTATGTCTACTTTATGCTCCGGATCCTGACTTTCTACCTCGTAGTCTCTTTTTTCTACTTTTCCTCCGCCCACACCTTGAAAAGTAATCTGACTGGGGTTAAATTTTACTACGAAACGTTTTTTCTTAGGGATGCTTTCATCGGCTTGTTCCTTCATATCATTTACCACATTCGCCCCAGGTAATTTATTCGCTACTGTTTCCGCACCTTCTGCCACTTTATTAGCCACATCACTTAATTTATCAGAAATCTGACCCAACCCGGCATCGGTAGATTTTCTAGGTTCGGACTCTGTTACCGTAGGCTTTTTATTTGCTTGGGGTCTCTTATCTTCTATTTCAATAATGGCTTTTTCAATTCCGCCGGTAAAGCTTTGCAATGCAGATTTTCCTATATTTCCAATTCCCACTTATAACGGTCCCTTTCCTTAAAAATAACCTCTGCGTTTCCGTTCTGTCTGTAATTTCTTTTCTAATTTCGTGTAAACCTGTTCTGAAAGCTGATTCAACTGACGTTTTACATTTTGCTGTACCAATTCTTCAATATTATCTACACGATTGGTTTGAATTCTATTTACCGCTTCCTGTACTGCCTTATGAACTTCTCTTTCCTTTGTCACAGTAGTTTCTTCTGTCTCACGGTTTTGAATCGTTTTCTGATTCTGACTACGGATTTCTTCCAAAAGTTCTTCATTAATCAGCTGTTCTTCTTTTTTGTGAACAAATTCAACCTGCTGTCTTCGCACTTCTTTCTGAGTATTCACATTTACTACGGTTATCTCTTCCTGCTGACGTTTAATCTGCTTTTCAATCCGTTCTATCTCTGGAATTTCATCTTCCCTGGGTTGTGCCATGATACGCTCTAAAAAAGTATGATTTTCCGAAGTATTCTGTGCCAGAAACTGTCGGTAAATCTCTTTGGTTTCTTCTGAAAAAAGTTCATAAATCCGCGTTTCTGCCTGTTCCCTCATTTCCACAACAGGGTCTTTATTGTCCGAAGTCAAATATTCCATCAGCACCGCTTCCGGTTCTTCCAATGCCCTGAGAGCATCCATCTGTGCTTTTCTGCGGTTTACTTTCCTATCTTTAATATTTTTCTGACTGTTTTCTATTTCTGTGATTTTTCTGTAATTTTCAATATTTCTTTGATTATATACTTCCAGCTGTTTTTGAAGCTGTTCCACAGTAATCTGTGTATCTTCTGCTTCTTCCCCTTCTTCCTCTTTCCGTAAACTTAATTCAAACTCTTCCTGCGTCAGATAATAGGAACCGCCGGTTATCTGTATATCCTGATGATTTTCCTGTCGGATGTTCTTTTGCTGCAGAAATGTTTGATGTATTTCATTTTCTTCTTTCCGCTGCTGTATATTTTGATAATATTCTTCCACAATAGTTTGAATCATGTCTCCTTCCAGATGCTTTGCCTGAGTTACTTCCTCAAAAACCTGCTCCATCTGTGTGGAAAATTGCTTTCTTTCTATTAAATTTGCTTCATATCTTTTCCATGTATTTTCAGAGGTCTGAAAAAGAGATTTTGCAATAGAGTACCAATAGTGATTATTTTCTTCTATCCTATTTTGACGAAGCATATAACTTTGTTCTGCCAAATTCAGCAAAATAGCTGCACTGATTTGTTCTTCCAGCTCCAAAGTCATTTCTTCCGTAATTTCCTGCAAATATTCATACTGATTATTGCTTAAATAATATAAAGGAGCCGTTGGCCCTATAATTTCATTTTTTATATCCTGAAGCAGAAAACTTTGGGCAGCTTTTGTCTGTTCTGCCACCTGCATTTCTGTAGGATAAATCTGACTGCTTTCATGTAAGTAGCTTCTGGAAAACTGACGCATATCCTGATATATTTTTCCTGTTTCCAATCTTTTAAAAATTTCATCATGGATGTAATATCGTCTTTCCTTCTCTGTCAGAATTTGCTGTTCATTCTCTACAGCTTTTTCCTGTACACCTTCCGTTTTTAACAACTGCTGCAAAACCTCTTGATTTTTTTCATAGGATTTCAGCAACTGTCTTGTTTCCTTATGTTCATTCTGTAAAGCGAAGACCTGTTTCATAAAGGTCTTTTCATCACGGATTCCCAGTTTTCGCAATACATTACTGATATAAACCGTATCCTGATAGGTGAAATTCTCTGTCTGCGCCACCATAATACGGTTCATTAAATTGTTAATTACATCCAGACGGATTTCCTGCTGATTTTGATTATTGATATTAGTTAATATCTGGAAATTTTCGCTGTCTGCAAAATATATTTCTGCAGGTTGTGAGGTAATATGCAACAATTCTTCCTTTCTGATAGACAAATTCATCAAACCATAGTTGGCTGCCATTCTCTCTGCCATATCCTGTCGGATTCCCTGTATGGGATGCCCTGTTTTTAAAGTAATCGGCTCCCTGATTGTCAGCATATTTACTCACCTTCCTCTCTTTCTCTTATTTCTTCGCACTTTTCGTAGGAGGCCATTTTCTGTTTTCAGCCTCTCCTGTTTTTACTCCCGGTTTTGCACTGCTCGTTTCCGGCCACTTTCTTGTAAGTGATATTCCACTCTCTTCTGCCTTCTTTACCGCTTCCTCACCTAAAATATTCACAAGTGTTTTCGCACTCTGCACAGAAGAATTTTTCTCTTCTTTTTTACCGCTCCAGCGTCTTACCTCCGGTTCAGTTGCTTTGATTCCTCCATCACTGGCAGAACGCTCCCCGTTACCTTCCACTTTATTGCCTTCAAACTGCCATAATTTTCCGTCACTTCCCATATGTACCGGAACTGTAACCTCTGTCATTTCTCGGTATCCGATTACGATACTTTCGGTTAATAACTCACTTTTTTCCGCATTTAATTCCCCATAGGTCTTACTCATAACCGTACAACCGGTAAATACAAAGGTTCTTTTTGCCTTGCCAAACTGATTGGCATTAGGAGCTACCATTAAAATTACCGGCAAAATCAGTTCTGCCCCCAGTTGAAGAGGCGGTATAATATCCATCCCCACATACCGTTCCACCGTAAAAGAAAAAGGCTTGGACACGGGTTTTCTTAACATATGAACATAATCGTTCAATCCGCCTTCCTGCACATATTCAAATTCATTTTCCTTCGTAAAACTATGTACTGCTTTACATGGCAGATCATAAACACCTTCTACCCGCAACATAAAGTTATAATTTACCAGGACATTTTTACTTTGGTTCATAACAAATATGTTGTCTTCATCTTTAAATTTACCCATAGGTAACACCTCACCTCTTGGTTGGTTTCATATCTAAAATACTTTTTTCTTTACTATTGCTTTGTTTTGAGGGAGCCAACTCCTTATTGATAGCACTGATTTCACTGCACCAACGTCTTCGGGTAACATGATCCATTTTCAGTACTTCTTCACTGCTCCAATGGAAATAATAAGAAATAAATGACATTTCTTTATACATTTCCTCTTCCGGGTAAAGTTTTATCCCTCTTGTGTAAAATTTAGCGGCACCTCATGCATATGTCCACACTGAGGACATACTACCTGCATAGTAGGAGGCGTTATATCATTGATCTTCTGATACATATCCTGTAAAAACGCCAGATCCGCTGTAAACATACGCTCTACATGAGTAGCAGAAATTACCTGCAAGCCTTCAATCTCTGTAATAACTTTGGAAAGAATTACTATCGTTAAATAAGATGGATTACTCAACACACGCGGATCTCTGGTTGCACTGATTTCATCTCCTGCTGTAGCAAGACGCATCTTGCCCCTTCTATGTACCTCTCCGTTACTATCAACATATCCTTTCGGTAAAGTAAATTCATAAACTGTTTCCATCTATTCATCCTCCTTGTTTCTTAAATCACTGATGTTTATCCTGATTCTACCAGGACAGACATCAAGGATTTAAATATGGGAGCTGGGGCTGTGATACAGCCCCATTCTCCCTGCTATCCTTAGTTCGGAATAATTAATTCTTCATATGCAAGTTCTACGGATTCGATTGCAACCTCACTGGCTGTTGCATTTAAATCCGGTGCGGAATATTTGGTTACCCATGCATTGGTAAGCAACCATACTTTACTTCCTGCAACCGTCTGCTGTACCACACCCTGGGGTGCTCCGCTGTTAATGTCTATCATTTCAATCTGAACTTTACTTCTTGGCATTTCTCCTCTGGTTTCAGAAACACATTCCTGAATCCATGTCTTAAACGCATTGTTTGAAGTATATCCGAATTTTAAAGTTACATTGCCGTGTTTTACAAGTCCCGGAATTTTTACCGGTGATAAGCTTCCGGAATTTCCCTGACGGAATTCAATTACATCTACCGTAGCTTCCACACCACTCACTTCACTGAAAGCTGCAGTTGCTGCTACTCCGTCAACTCCGTCTACAGTAACCAAGAAATTCATTTTGGTTAACGGATAAGCTAAATTAACCTGATTTGTATCTGCCATATTTCATGTTCTCCTTTACTCTAATCTTCTCTTTTCTTTATTCTCCAGATTCTCCGCCACCGGCTTCTGCTGTAAGCTGAGATACACGGAAAATAACAAATTCTGCAGGACGGATAGGTGCAATACCAATATTACAAATCAAACGGCCATTCATAATATCATCTTTTGTCATAGTATTGCTTCCGATTTCTACAAAATAACCTTCTGAAGGTGTAGCACCTGCAAGCATACCGTTTCTCCACATATTATCTAAGAATGTAGATACGGTCAGATTTACTCTGGTCCATAAGGTTACATCGTTTGGTTCAAATACAACCCAGTTCGTATTCGCTTTAATACTTTCTTCAACGTAGATAAATAATCTTCTTACGTTAATATAACGGAAAGTAGAATTGCTGCTGGCTGTTCTTGCTCCCCATACACGGATTCCCTGACCCGGAATCTGTCTGATTAAGTTAATACCTTCCGGATTTAAAATATCCTGTTCACTCTTGGTATAATTTACTTTTAAGCCTGTGCAATAGATAGCTTCGTTTGCCGGTGCTTTATGTACACCTCTGGTGTTATCGGTTCTTGCATAAATACCCATAACTGCACCGGATGGAGGAATATAGCCTGGTTTTTTAGCAGCTCTGTCATATACCTGAATCCATGGATGATACATAGCTGCATAGGTACTGTCAATCATACCTCTGTATTCAATTAAATCCTTTGGTTTTGCCATGTCTGAAGGCATATCCAATACTGCCACACGATTTTTCATGGTTTCACAGTGACCTACTAAGGATACCACTACTTCCGGAATGGTAATACCCGGCACTGCCATCATACTGACTGCATTATTTTCTATAAATGCCTGAATACCGGTTCTTAATCCCGGTCCGTTATCTTCCCCGATAAAGGTTCCTGCATTTACTTTAGAAATAGAACCATCGCTGCCGCCGGCTAAAATTACGGAACCACTTGTTTTGTCTTCTCCTAAAATTGCAACTACCGGATTTACGATTTCTTCCAATTCTTTTACAACGGTTACTTTTACAAGCTCACTCTTGCTCATTTTAGTCACAATATAGTTGCTTGCTGATACGTTAAAGCTAAGTCCGTTATATACTTCTGCTTCTTCATTGTAGCGAACCAATACATCAGTTTCTACCAGATAAACAAATACACTTGCAACAATATTCTTATCTAC
>JAFZGJ010000005.1 GCA_017555455.1 Lachnospiraceae bacterium | reverse complement strand
CTTTTTCTACACCCATCATACTTGCAAGCTGTAAGAAATGTCCCTGATGCTGATGACCGGAAGGTTCTCCAACACCAATAAAGCCACCGCCGTTATACACAAATTCACGGATAATAGATACTACTTTAGGATTTGCCCAGTAATATCCACCGGTATGTGCTGTATCTGCATCACCTACGTTAATAATAACATCCACATCATCTAATACAGATTTATCTTTTAAGATATCATCAAAGGAAATAAATGCTACATCAAACGGAGCACCGGAAAGCGCTTCAATAATACCTGCGTAGCTGTAATTCTGTTTCTGGTACAGTGCATGATGCACCATATGGCAGCCCCATTTTCTGATTTTACCCCAGCTGTTTAATACTGCTACTTTTTTCACGCAGTGAGGTGTGGTACCTTTTGCGTTTTCATATAATTCACGGAATTCATCACATACACTTTCTACATAGTCGATAAATTCAGGAAAATCTAAAGCAAGTTTTAAATATCCGCCATAACCGATTCGGTCAATAGGTTTTCTGAGAATCGCACGTCTTGCAGTTACCCAGTTTTCTTTTGCTTCTTTTACCGGATCTCCGCCTTCATAGAAAGTATCCGGGAAGAAGTATGGAAGGAATCTTCCTTCGGTATATTTTACACCTTCGATATCAGAAATCAAACGAAGAGTAGAACCATTACCCACACTACCTACAACGGAATCTAATCCGATGGTAGCGAATTCTTCCATAAATGGTTCTGTTCCAATCCAATGATCTCCTAAGAACATCATAGCTTCTTTACCGCATTCATGTGTAATGTCTACCATTTCTTTTGCCAAAGCTGCTACTTCTCTTCTCTGGAATGCCTGGAAATCTTTGAACTCTTTGCTTGGGATACGATACTGGTTGTTATAGTATCCCTGGTCGATAATATATTCAGGACGGAATTTGTATCCAACTTCCTGTTCAAACTGATTTAAGATATATGGACTTACGGATGCAGAATAACCATACCAGTCAACATATCTTTCTCTCTTCAACTCATCAAACATCAAAGTAAACTGATGGAAGAAGGTTGTATATCTGATTACATTTACATATGGATGTTCTTCACAGAATTTACGAAGACGTTCCATAGAATATTTATGTGTTTTTGGCTGTCTAACGTCAAAAGTAATTTGATGTTCAAAATCTTTCCAATCGTTAGTTACTGCATTGTACATATGTACCGGGTCCCAAATAAGGTAAGCCAAAAAGCTTACGGTATATTCATGGAATTTGGAAGGATTTTTAATTACAACACAGCCTGTTTCCTCGTTGTATTCCCAAGAGTCTACAGATACAACTTCCCCTGTAGTACGGTCAACAACTTCCCACCAGCGGGTAATATCATCTTTATTATTTACCTGCATCAATTCCGGAGAAATGCCTTTCATCAATGCAATAGAAAGCTCTCCTTCTGTTGCGGTATGGAATCCTGTCATAATGTAGCACTGCTGTACTTCATCCGGATTCGCTTTTGCCCACTCATTATCTTTTCTGGTGGTATAATATGTAGAATAAATTTTCGCTCCTACTTTTGTTAATTCTTCCGGGAATTCTGTTCCGTCACAGTCACGGATAGCATCTGCTCCCCAGCGTTTTAAAATTTCAATAGTTTCAGGAACTACGTCTAAGTTTGTCGGTATGGTAACTCTTCCTGTTCTTTTAATTTGTTCGCTCATTTTATCTGGCCTTCCCATTTTTCTTATTTCTTTTTCTTAGGATCTTCAAAATTAATGTTGTAGATTTTTAAAGCAACCAATAAAAATGCTACTCCAACAATCATTTTAATTAAGCCGGCCATCTGTCCGGTCATTTGCCATCCGGTAACAACTAAGAAAATGGCAATTACAAAGCTTACTGCAATTAAAATCATTCTGATCCCCGGATTTTGTTTTAAAAATTCCATATGCCACACTCCTTATCCTTTCAGACCGCCAACTGTCATACCTTCGGTTAACTGTTTCTGTACACACATATAAAGAATTAATGTAGGTAACATAACCAATACAAGACCTGCATACATCATACCGTATTCTGCTGCTGACTGCTGTGCCTGCATTAAGTTCAAAAGTCCAACCGGTAATGTCTTAGGCCCTTTTGCAGAACTCATCAATGTCATGGAAATAATATATTCATTCCAGAAAGACAGGAAGTTAAATAAAATAACTGTGATAATAGATGGTTTTGCCATTGGGAAAATAATCTGTATCATAGTTGTAAAGAATCCTGCACCATCAATATATGCTGCTTCTTCATAATCATGTGGTAATGTTACAAAATAACCGGACAATAAATAGATGGTAAATGGTAATGCTGTTGCAGCATATACCACTGCTAAAACAAACAAGTTATTTAATAAAAAGGCTTCACCACCTATTTTCTTTAAAAAGTTATCTCCGTCTCTTAACATTAAGAAAATCGGAACAACAATATAGTTTACGTTAATAAATAATCCTGCCATAAATGCAGTATTTAAAAATTTTCTTCCTTTAAAATTAAATCTGGCAAGACAATATGCTGCCGGTAAAGCAATTACCAAAAGAAGAACAATTGCTAATGCTGTTACAATGACAGAATTAATCATATAATCTCCCATGGAAGCCTTGTTCCATGCATCTACAAAGTTCTGCCAATACAATCCTTCCGGTAATGTCCATGGATTACCATAGAATTCTCTGTTTTCTTTCACGGAAGCCATGAATACCCATGCTACAGGTACTACTATGGTAATTGCTAACATACAAAGCACAAAATAGATAAAAAACTTATATAATCCGTTGCCGGATTTTGCTTTTTGCTGCATTCTTCTTCCCTCCTTAGAATTCTAATGGTTCACGTTCTGTTACCTTATTTACAATTGCAGATAATGCAAATGAGAATAAGAAAATCACAACGCCCACTGCCATACTATAACCATATAAACCGTTATCCTTTTGAGCATACATGTAATTCAATGCTACTTCGGATGCACCGTTTGGTCCACCGGAAGTCATGGATTTTACAAAAAGGAAAGCCATGTTAATATTGGAAATAATATAGAAAGTTAATGTAGTTCTGATATTGGTCCAAATTAATGGAATGGTAATCATAAAGAACTGCTGGAACTTGGTAGCACCATCCAGTCCTGCACTTTCATACAAACTTTCGGATACTGCAGACATGGAGGCCATATACATTACCATATAATAACCGATTGCCTGCCAAATCATGGCGATAATGATACTCACCATAACCAGTTTCTCCCCTTTCCAGAGGATCGGACTGGACATATCCTTAAATATACCGATAATACTATTTAACATACCATTTTCCGGTTTGTAAATTGCAGAGAAAATACCGGAAATAACTACGATAGATAAAATGTTTGGTATATAGAAAATAATACGGAACACATTCTGTCCCTTAATCTTTTCACGGGTTAAAATTGCCGCAAATACAATGGCAAATACAAATGTAAAAATTGTTACAATCACGATTAATAAAATCATGTTCTGCATGGAACGAATAAAATTGGTATCCTGTAGAAGAACTTTAAAGTTATTCAATCCAACAAAAGTTTCTTTAGGGGAATATGCCCCCTTCTCAAATAACGACATACGAAATACGTTAAATGTCGGCACAATCATAAAAATAAAAAAGAGAATTGTTGCCGGCGCAATACATATTGTCAAAAAAGCATTTCTTGAACCGCTCTTTTTCATGCTCTCGCTCCTTTTTCGTCTGATAAAAACAGCGGGCAAGATTACCTGCCCGCCGTCCATAAGTTCAATTACGATATCCTAATTATTTTAAATTAGCACGCATTAAATCGCTTGCTTCTTTAATGGATTCTACCCAAGCTTCCTGAGTCATGTTACCTTCTACTAAAGAGTTTACCGGATCAAGGAATACTTCACGAACAGATCCTAAACCTGCTACAGATTCATAAGCTGCGAAGTTACCCATAGCTGCTTTTGCACCGTTATCGTAGATAGAGTAGAACATTACGTTGTCGCCTTCTAATTTATCAGCGATACCAAGTACAGGCTGAATAGCACCTGCTGCTGCGAAGATTTCACAAGCTACGTCACTGTAAAGGAATGCAACGAACTGTTTTGCAGCGTCAATGTTTTCAGCACCACTTGGAATCCAAGCCTGTTCAAACCATGTGTAGCTGTATCCTGCACCACCTGCTGTAACTGCTGGAAGAGCTGTCATACCCCATTTGAAGCCTTCTGCTCTTGGAGCTTCTGCCATTTCACCAACGATCCATGTACCGTTTGGCATGAAGATAGCTTTGTTGTCTAATACTAACTGCTGGTTCTGTGTGAAATCCTGATCGTTAGCCTGAGCTGGTGTAATAGGATTTGTGTATGTAGCTAATTTAGCAATAATGTCGAAACATGTTTTAGCTTCTGCTGTATCCCAGATACCTTCTTCGTAGTTTGTTGCTGCGTTGAAGAATTCAGGACCACCTACAGAGTACATTAAGGCATAAAGGAATGCATCAAAGTAACCTGTTGTTGGGTATGTAAATAAAGCAATACCTTCTGCTGCTGCTTTATCACCTAATTCCCACATTTCATCCCAAGTTGTTGGAACTGCCCAGCCTTTTTCTTCTAATAATCCAGCATTGTAGAATAATCCACATGGAGAATAGAACATAGGAGCTAAGTAAGTTTTTCCATCACCGTAAGGATTTGTTAAGGATGTATCTGTGAAACCACCAGCGATTTTGTCAGAAACAACTGCATCTTCACCAGGAACTGTCATAGATAATACATCTGTAATATCTGCAATTAAGTTTCCTTTGATGAACTGTTCTGTTAACGCTGCTTCACGTCCTGTTGCTAAGTGAATAACGTCCGGATATTCTCCACCCTGCATAGATGGTCCGATAACGTCTTCTAAGTTTTTGTCAGTTGTTAATTCAACTTTGATACCTGTTTCAGCAGTAAATGCTTCTGCTACTTTTGCCCACATATCAGCGCCATATGCTGTTTCGATAGCTGCTACACTGATAGTAACGTCTTCAGCAGGAGCTGCTTCTTCTGCAGGAGCTTCTGTTGTTGCTTCTTCTGTTGCTGCAGGAGCTTCTGTTTTAGCACCACAACCAACTAATAAAGAAGCTACCATTGCTACACTTAAAAGTGCACTTAAAAGTTTCTTTTTCATGATTATATTTCCTCCTTTTTTCTAAAGCAAATAACGTAATTTGCCTCTGTATTTTTTAGTATATCTTTTCTGAAAATTGGTTCAAGTTTATTATTGCTATCTTTTTTATATATCTTGCGGTTTTTATAGTTTTTTCCACACTTTTTTAGAAATCGTTTTCCTTTCATTGTGCATTTTACCCATTTTCGTTCTCCAATTTTTGTTTATTTTATTAACCTTACATAACCAAAAGAAAATATATTCCCCTAATATGTAAATATATTGAATGAATATTTTTTTATTGTTATAATTATCTTGTTATATTTATGTAGGATTTCAAGCAAGAAAATAACATTTTATCTTATAAAATTACAAAGATATTTTTTAGAGGAGCCGGGCAATTATGAGCAATAACAAATACGAATTAATCCAAGGAAATTCTCTCCGGAAAACAGCAAAACTTTTATATATCAGCTCTGCCAAATACGGTGGTGACTGGCACAGTGTACAGCATACCCACAACTGTTCCGAATTATTTTACGTAATTGAAGGCCAGGGACAATTTTTAATTGAAAATAAAACTTATCCCGTATCTGTGAATGATTTGGTTATTGTAAACCCCAATGTTTTACATACAGAAGTGAGTTTAAATGCTTCTCCTTTAAGGTATATTGTTTTAGGAGTAGAAGGTCTGGAATTAACCGCCTCTACGGAGGAGGACAATACCAACTTTTGTATCATTAATTTTAGGAATATTAAAGACACCATACTCCATCATCTTCAGAATATGCTTTCCGAAATTGAGTATCAAAAACCCGGATATGAAATTATCTGTCAGGATTTAATGGAAATTCTCATAGTACTTTTGGGCCGACAGACCAACTTTTCCACTATGCTGACGCCGGTAAGCAAAAAGGCCAGCCGGTTATGCGGTGTGGCTAAGCGTTACATAGATTCTCATTATCAGGAAAATATTACCTTAGACCAACTGGCAGAAGTCTGCCATGTAAGTAAATACCACCTTGCCCATGCCTTTACGGAAGAATATGGTGTTTCTCCTATTAACTATTTGATTTCCAAACGCCTGGAAGAAGCAGAGCACTTACTTAGAACTACCGATTTTTCCTTGTCCCTGATCAGCAACACTACCGGATTTTCTTCTTCCAGCTATTTTGCCCAGATTTTCAGAAAGCAAAAAGGAATGTCTCCTACAGAGTTCCGGAAACAAAGCCGTCGGGAATCGTAATAAATCTACATTATAGGCCTGACATTACCTGCAAAATCTAAAAATAAAAAACTGTCACAAAATTTAAAACAAATTTTGTGACAGTCCTGATTTTCTTTTTTTATTTCCACAGATACTCCGGATACAATCCGCTATCCTTTAAATCCTGAATCGCTTTTACCACTACAGGTTTATCTTCTTTGTAGGTAACACCATGCCACTGGTCATGAGACTGTAATACGGTTACGGTAGCTTTATCTTCTGCCAGAAGTTCACTTACCACTGCCGGTAAATAGCATTCACATTTCAAAGGATTTGTTTTTAATCCTTCTTCTAAAAATGCCGGAAATCTACTCTTGATTTCCTGTAAAATACTGTTAGTAAATCCCCACATGTTCATAGAAACCGGTGTCTTGCTATCAAGATATTCCCAAGTTGCTCCATCATCTTCTGTGAAAGCAATACCGTCTTCTTTTTTCTCAATTCTGGTTCTTTCTGTTACAGATATTAATTCCTGCTTTTCATTAACTTCACAAACACCACGGGATACGTAACCATTGTCTGTTACTGTTTTTCCTACTTCGTAGCCTACCATAGCATAACGGTATTTATCATCATCTTCATGTGTGCTTAAGAAGTCATAGATTACTTTGAATGCTTCTACTCCGTAATAATCATCTGCGTTAATAACTGCAAATGGTCCATTCACTTCATCAATACAGCTTAATACCGCATGAGCAGTTCCCCAAGGCTTTACTCTTTCCGCCGGAACTTCAAAACCTTTTGGAACGTTATTGATATCCTGGAATGCAAAGGCTACTTCCATCTGTGCAGAAACTGCATCACCGATGACTTCCTTAAACAATTCCAAATTTTCTCTTTTAATAATAAACACAACTTTTTCAAAGCCTGCTCTTTTTGCATCAAAAATGGAAAAATCCATAATAATATGTCCGGCCGCATCAATTTTATCAATCTGTTTCAAACCGCCATATCTGCTTCCCATTCCCGCTGCCATAATTACTAATACCGGTTTTTTCATAATCTTATTTTTCTCCTTTTTTGTCCATAATAGGACTTACTGATTATCTAGTGCTAATTTCGCTGCACCAATAATACCAGCATCATTTCCTAAAGAAGCTAATGCAAATTCTACATTTTTATTTGCAAAGAAAGCTCTTTCTTTGAAGTTCTTTTCTACATAGGATAACAAAACATCCCCTGCTTTGGAAACTCCACCACCAATTACAAAGATGGCGGGATCGGAGATAGTTGCCATAATCGCTAAACCTTTTCCCAAGTAACTTCCGAATAATTCCGCAACTTCAATTGCAACTTCATCTCCGGCTTTTACAGCATCCCATACATCTTTTGCTGTTACAGTGTCTGCATTTAATACAGTCGCTTTATTGTTTTTTGCTAATGTTTTCTTAGCCAGTCTTACAATACCGGTTGCAGATGCATACTGTTCCAAACATCCTTTTTTACCACATCCGCAGCAATCTGTTTCGTCATAATCTACAGTTACATGTCCACCTTCACCGCCGGCACCATGTTCACCAACAATCAATTTACCATTTACAATAAATCCGCTTCCTACTCCCGTACCAAGAGTAATCATAACCATGTTTTTCTGACCTTTACCGCCCCCCTGCCACATTTCGCCAAGGGCTGCCACGTTAGCGTCATTACCAACTACTACAGGAAGTCCTGTTAATTCTTCCATTTCTTTGGTTACTTCTTTATATTTCCAACCAAGATTGGCAGTTCCGTTTACAACACCTTCCGCTGTTACAGGCGCAGGAACACCAACACCAACACCGATAATATCTTCTTTTGTCATATTATGCTCTTCCATTTTTGCTTTAATGGATTCTGCAATATCCGGTAAAATTCTTACACCTTCATTTTCTGTATCTGTAGGAATTTCCCATTTATCAATATCCTTACCTTCTTCTTCAAAAATACCCAGCTTAACGGTAGTTCCACCAATGTCAACACCAAAACAATATTTCATTTTCGTGTCCCCCTTCTTTATTTTTCTATCTATAAATTTATCAGACTTTTCCCAAGAATACAATATTATTTTCTTACCGGTTCCTTGGATATAAAAATATGCTTCACTGTTTTTCACAATGAAGCATATTCTTAACCTAACATAGTATCCATAAAAAGCATCAAACAGAATCCCACCAGCAAGGCATATGTAGCTCCCCGCTCTTCTCCATGGGCATGGGTTTCGGGAATCATTTCATCACTGATAATGTAAAGCATGGTTCCTCCGGCAAAGCTTAAAGCAAAAGGAAGGATTGCGGAAGCAATTCCTACCGCCGAATAACCCACTATGGTTCCTACCACCTCCACAATTCCTGTTAACATAGCTATGGCAAAGGTTCTGCCTTTACTTACCCCTGCAGAAAGCATGGGTGCAATAATTACAATTCCTTCCGGAATATTCTGTAACGCAATTCCTGCAGCAATCATCATAGCATGAGACACATCACCGGTTCCAAATCCTACTCCTGCCGCAATTCCTTCCGGTAAATTATGTATGGCAATGGCAAGCACAAATAAAAGTACCTTGTTTAACTTTGCATTATTGTGACTCTCTATGTCCCCTCCCGCCATACTATGAAGATGAGGAACCAGTTTATCCACCAAGTTTAAAAAAACGGAGCCTGCAAAAATCCCTGCTATGGTAATCCATATATTCCCGTATTCCAAAGACGGCAAAATCAACCCTAACACTGCTGCCGCCAGCATGACTCCTGCTGCAAAGGATAATATAATATCTGAAAATTTATGGGATAGCCCCTGAAACAAAAATCCAATCAACGCTCCCATTACGGTTGCGCCTCCGACTCCCACCGCTGTTAATAAGACCATATTCATAAAATCACCTACCTAATGTATTATATGCATTTAATTCTATTATTTCTGTTTAAAACAAAAAAACATCATTTACATGATGTTTTTCTTTCATGAGACATCGGGGATTCGAACCCCGGACAACTTGATTAAAAGTCAAGTGCTCTACCGACTGAGCTAATATCCCATTTACTATATTGAGTGGTAAAACACCCTAACAGGGCTAGCTGGATTCGAACCAGCGAGTGCAGCAGTCAAAGTGCTGTGCCTTACCGCTTGGCGATAGCCCTATGTTGACACTTGGCGTGACACTTTGGACGCATGCCAAAGGTGGATACTGGGATTCGAACCCAGGGCCTCCAGAGCCACAATCTGGCGCGCTAACCAACTGCGCTATACCCACCATATTGAGATGAGTAAACTCATATCTCACAATGTGCTCGAAGGGATTCGAACCCCCGACCCACGGCTTAGAAGGCCGTTGCTCTATCCAGCTGAGCTACGAACACACATTTTTGCTTTAAATTGCCTTTTGGCAACTTAAAAGCGGGTGATGGGAATCGAACCCACGTATCTAGCTTGGAAGGCTAGTGTTCTACCATTGAACTACACCCGCATATACTAAGTCGGGGTGACAGGATTCGAACCTGCGACCTCCTGGTCCCAAACCAGGCGCTCTAGCCAAGCTGAGCCACACCCCGTTTTCTGTTGTTGTGCTGTTGTTACTGCCTCAGCACAAAACGTAGTATATTACAAACCAAAAGCAATGTCAACACTTTTTTTAAACTTTTTTTATTTTTTTTACAACCAACAGCAAACCCTTGATTTCACACCTTTTATCCGATGATTAAAAAGAAATATTTTTTCACAATTTTTATTTTTTATTCCCCGTTACGCCACATAATAGTTATAAATGATGCAGCCTACATTCCACCTCACCGCTTTCATCCACTTCCGCAATAATATAGGTGTATTTTCTGCCTTCCTGACGGGGATATGTAAGACTACCCGGATTCAAAACCAAAATCCCATTTTGTTTATCAATTACCGGACGATGGGTATGACCATAAATTACAATATCCATTTTCCTCTGCTTGGCTTCTCTCACCAAATGATCATAACTCATATTGACATAATAGGTATGACCATGGGTCACCAAAGCATTGTATTTTCCAATCTTTACAACCACTTCTCTGGGCAGGTCCGTGAAAAAATCATTGTTTCCCTGCACAATCACGGTTTTACATCCTGTGGCTGTAGAAATTAAGTACTCACTACCTTCTACATCTCCACAGTGAATTACCATATCGAATTTTTCGCTGTTTTCTATCAGTTCCAGAAAATCATCGTTTCTTCCATGGGTATCGCTGACAATCAGAATTTTCACTTAATTTTCCCTCACTAACAACTCTTTGTTTTTATAATTTCTTTCATTAAGCGCAGTGCTTTTCCTCTGTGGCTTGCCTCATTTTTCTGCTCCAAAGAAAGCTCTGCCGTAGTACATCCATATTCCGGCACATAAAAAATCGGGTCATATCCAAAACCATTACTTCCTTTTTCTTCATAGCCGATTCTTCCTTCTATGGTCCCTCTTGTTACTTCTACAGTTCCGTCCGGAAACGCTGCTGCAATAGCACATACAAACCGTGCTGTTCTTTTTTCATCCTCTACACCTTCCAAGCGGTCAATCAAATTCTGATTTTTTATGGCATAAGAAGTATCTTCCCCCATATATCTGGCAGAATAAATCCCCGGTTCTTTATTTAAATAATCTATTTCCAAACCGGAATCATCCGCCAAAACAATTTCGCCGCACATTTTCTGAATTTCTGTAGCTTTAATCACAGCATTTTCTTCAAAGGTAGTACCGTCTTCCACAACATCTACCTGCAATCCCGCTTCTTTCATAGACAGTACTTCCATCCCCAAATCTTCCAAAATGGATTGTACTTCTTTCATTTTCCCTTCGTTGGAAGTAGCAAATATTACCTTCTTTTCCATAATATACTCCTCATTTACAGCTCTCTCAAAACACTGTTCCGTTTCGTTTCTATTGTATTTCTTTTCTGATTTCCTGTACACCTTTGTAAATTCCCAAAGCAATTTTTTTCTGATATTTATCTTTCTTTAATAAATCTGCTTCCTGCTTATTGGTTAAATATCCCATTTCCACACTTACTGCAGGCACTTGAAGCATACTTAAAAGAGGATATTTATTCTGCTTATCTCCTACAATTCCCAAGGCTTTCCCCTGAATCTCTTTTACAAGATTTCTTTCCATAATATCCGCTATCCCGGCATTGGTTAACCCGGGACGATAAAAACGCTCATTATATACAACAGAAGTTCCAAAGGTTCTTTCATTCATTGCATCTGCATTTACATGTAAGTCAACTACCATATGGGGTTGTATTCTTTCAATCATATTAGCTCTGTTTTCGTTTGAAATATCCGTATCCTCTTGACGAATCATAAAAAAACCGATTTCGCCCTCTTCCGACATTTTTTCCAAAGCCACACCCACTTCTAAGGTAATCTCTTTTTCCCTCAGTTCATTTACGGTATTCCCCTGATTCTCACCACCATGG
This sequence comes from Lachnospiraceae bacterium, assembly GCA_017555455.1. Classification (GTDB taxonomy): domain Bacteria; phylum Bacillota; class Clostridia; order Lachnospirales; family Lachnospiraceae; genus SFDP01. Next base: position 53,899 of record JAFZGJ010000005.1, on the reverse strand, counting down.
GCAGCATTAATTAAAACAACAAAATCGTAGTTCTTCTTCTCTTCTAAAATTTTGTCAATTAAAGGCTCAAGATTTCCTTCTCCCTTTAGCTCATGCTGCTCCGTAATTACCACGGATTTTGTTGCAGAATATCTTACCATCAACGAAAAACATCCTATTCCAAAGATGATTCCGGTCAGCATTGTTATCTTCCACAATTTCTTCATTATTTCTTATTCTCTCTTCTGGGAGGTTTGGGACCCGGAAACTGTAAAAATCTGGTTTTCATCATACCATTATATATTTTACGATTTTTATCTGCTTTACAGCCCATATCAGCCTCTGCATTCTCATAAGCAGTAATCATATACAATGACCAGCTGTCCAGCGCCTTAAAACGTTCCCCTATGGTAGCATATAAAGGCTTTAAGTTGGCTTTTTCTTCCAAACGTTCTCCATAAGGCGGATTGGTAATAACAAATCCGTATTTTTTCGGATGACTTAATGCTTCCACCCCTCTGGTCTGAAAATGAATCAAATGTTCCACTCCGGCCAAACGGGCATTTTCTCTGGCTATGGACACCATTTTCGGATCAATATCATAACCCTGGATATCTGTTTCCACCTTCAAATCTACCAAATCGTTTGCCTCATCCATACAATCGTACCATTCTTTTCTGGCAATCAAATTCTTCCATTCCTCTGCCAAAAAGCTCCGATTCATACCCGGTGCCATATTTGCCGCCATCATAGCTGCTTCAATGGGAAAGGTACCGCTTCCGCAGAACGGGTCCACCAGAATTCTGTCCCCTCTCCAAGGAGTCAACATAATCAATGCTGCTGCCAGATTTTCCGCAATGGGAGCTTTGGCTGTCAGCTTTCGATAGCCTCTCTTATGGAGGGAATCTCCGGTAGTATCCAAACCAACCGTAACCTCATCCTTCATCAAAAACACTCTCAACGGATAGCTTGCACCGGTTTCCCCAAACCAGGAAATTCCATAAACCTTCTTCAAACGTTCTACCATAGCTTTTTTCATAATGGATTGAATATCCGAAGGACTAAATAATTTACTCTTCACACTGGCTGCTTTTGCCACCCAAAACTTACCATCTGCGGGAATAAATTCTTCCCATGGCAGTTCCTTAGTCTTATCAAACAATTCTTCAAAAGTAGTGGCATAAAAGCTTCCAATCTTAATTAAAACTCTCTCTGCTGTACGCAAAAAGACATTCGCTCTGCAAACGGCCTCCTCATCCCCAAGAAAGGTCACTCTACCGTCCTCTACTTTGCTGACTTCATATCCCAAATCAATTATTTCTTTTTTTAATACTGCTTCCAGTCCAAAATGACATGGTGCAATTAACTCAAATTTTCTCATACACTTCTATATTAATCGAAAAGGATAGGTCTGTCAAAACCTATCCTTCAAGTTCTTTATATTTTCTTTTTATACACAACCCTTACTAATCTCTGCAATTGTTTCCGGATTTATTAGTGCTGTTTTTAGAATTAGCATTAGAGCCGGAATTGTTCATAGAGTTTTTGCTCTGGTTCTGGGAATTGTTTGTAGAATTTGTTCCCTGATTTTTTGTGCTGTTTTTAGATTCGTTGTATGAATTTTTGTTGTTCATAATCTACTCCTTCTTGCAGATAATCTGCATCTGTTTTTAGTTACAAGAGTAGTATGCCGTATTTTATTTTAAAATATTCATCGAAAAATATTTCGTACAAAACGATATAACATAATTCCAAACATAATCAAAAAGAAATAAGGAAGCAAGCGTGTCATCAGCGCAAACACAAAAGTAAGAACACAAAAACTGACAACGCAAATTAAAATTGTAAATAACCAAGCCGGAATTCTTAAAGTTTTTCCATTAAAATTTAAATATCGGTACTCCCCTTCTTTTGTTCCGTCTTCTTCCACATATTCCTCGGCAACAGTTTCCACACCTTCCATTCCAAGAAGGGTTTTTGCAATCAATCTTGGCTCTCCCAAAGAAGCCATAACCTCTTCTTCCGCCACTCCCATACGTATTTGGGAATCAATATAATCGGAATAGTATCGAATATGTTCATTTATTACAGTGGTCTCAAGCCCGTTTACCAAGCTTCTTCTTAAACCATCCAAAAATTCCTGTTTCGTCATTCTTTAACCTTTCTGTTGCTGTTCACTACATCCTGCTGCCAAATCCTTGATTACCTCTCCTGCCAGAATCAATCCTGCCACAGAAGGAACAAAGGCACAGCTTCCCGGAACGCTTTTTCTTGTGTCTGCCTGCACTTTTACTTTCGCCTCTACCGGTTCTTCTTTGGAATAAACCACCTTAACACCTTTAATATTTCTCTTTTTCAATTCCCTTCGCATAACCTTTGCCAAAGGACACACACTGGTTTTGGAAATATCCGCCACTTCAAAGGCGGCAGGGTCTAATTTATTTCCCGCTCCCATACTGCAAATAATGGGAATCCCCGCTGCCTTAGCCGCTTCCACTAATTGCAATTTTCCGGTTACAGTGTCAATACAATCCACCACATAATCATATTTCGAAAAATCAAACTGTGCTGCGGTTTCCGGAAGATAAAAACATTTATGTGCCACCACATTGATTTCCGGATTAATATCCAGAATCCTGTCCTTCATGACATCAACCTTATATTTTCCCACAGTGGAATGAAGCGCTACAATCTGGCGGTTAATATTGCTGACCGATACCGTATCATGGTCAATTAATTCCAGATTCCCCACACCGCTTCTTGCCAAAGCTTCTGCAGCAAATCCTCCCACACCGCCAATTCCAAACACTGCCACTGTAGCTTTTTCCAATTTTTTTATACTCTCCGCACCCAGTAAAATTTCGGTACGGCTGCACCAACTTTCTTTATTCTGCACTTTCTGTTTTTCCTTTTTGACTTAATTTTGGCATTATCACAAAGAATCCCAACACACCTGCAATTAATGTAAACACCGCAATAAACTGGGAAGTAGACAACATTCCTACTGTTCCCCTGTCATCATTTCTGAAAAATTCAATGATAAATCTTCCTATGCTGTATAACATCAGGTACAAAGCAGAAGTCCTTCCACGCATCGGTCTTTTAGCCGCATACCATAAAAGCACTGCCATAATTACCAAGTCTCCTCCCGCCATAAACAGCTGGGTCGGAAGCAATTTCACACCATTGGGTGCAAAATCAGAGTTGGTGAACACCACTCCCAACAAGGAATCCGTTTCTCTTCCGTAACAACATCCTGCCAAAAAACATCCCACACGCCCAAATGCCTGGGCCAGGGCTACCGATGGAATCATTAAATCCAGATAGGCTAACATATCGATTTTCTTTATTTTACAAAAACCATAGATAGTCAATGCTCCACCAATGATACCACCATATACTACAAATCCAGCTCCCGCCAGATACTGCATGGGATTTTGCAAAAAATCCTTCCACTCGGTAATAATAAATAGAATTCTTGCAGCTACAAATCCTAAAATAACTGCCGAAAAGGTCATTCCATAAATATGGTCACCATTCAACCCAAACTTTTTGGAACGATAATCTCCTAAAAGTAAGGCAGCCATGACCCCCAAACCAATCATCAGTCCATAGCCATGTATGGTAACAGGTCCAATGGTTAAAATCTCGTTATACATATATTATCCCTCTAACTGTGATGTACAATGAGGACATCTGGTAGCTTCCTTGGCAATTTTGGATTTACAGTATGGACAATCCTTAGTTGTTACAGGTGCTGCTTCCTTTTTAGGCATAAATTTGTTAATTGTTTTTACCATTACAAAAACTACAATAGCAATTAACAGAAAATTAATTATTGCCGCAATAAACGCACCATAGTTTAAGGTTGCTGCTCCTTCCCCTTCTCCAAACACAATGCAAAGCTTCGAAAAATCAAGTCCTCCGGTAATTAAAGAAAGTACCGGCATCATCACATCATTTACCAAAGAATTTACAATAGCAGTAAAAGCGCCACCAATGATAACACCGACTGCCATATCCATTACGTTTCCTCTGGAAATAAATTTTTTGAATTCTTCCATAAATTTTTTCATTATAGTATTCCCCTCATTTCTAAGTTTATTCTTTTTTGTATTAACTGCGAACCAACAAAAGCTTCCATTTGTTGACTCTGAACAGTTACACTTTATCATAAAACATAATGGCTTTCAATCAAAGGACTATAAAGGTTTTCTAAAAAAAATATAAAATTATATTTTTTATCGCTGATACAACAAAAAAACCTCGTAAACATTACATTTACGAGGTTTTTATCTACGTGCGTTAGAAGATTCGAACTCCCGACCTTTTGGTCCGTAGCCAAACGCTCTATCCAGCTGAGCTAAACGCACATTTTATGTGTTGCTCAGTAGCAACATTGATATATTACTTTATCATATGCTTTTTGTCAACACCTTTTTTAAATTATTTTCGAATATTTTTACACCCTTTCCAAATTCTGTTTTAACTAAACTTTTACAATTTAATATTTCTTTTATCTTTTGCTTTCCCTATGTACTTCCTTCAGCATTTTCTCATGCATCACTGCCATTAACACCAAAATAATCAACAAATATATCGGCATCAACGATACATTAATGTGGTTTGCAATCAATCCAAACAATGGTGGCATCAGACAAATTCCTACATAAGCACTTGCCATCTGAACTCCGATGATTGCCTGGGACTTTTCCTCCCCAAAATGTTCCGGGGTAGAATGAATCACACAAGGATACACAGGAGCGCATCCAAGACCAATAAGTATTAACCCTATAAAAGACATCCCTTCTCCTGCAGGTAAGAGCATAACCACAATTCCTGCAAAAATAATGACAAATCCCATTCGAATCAGCTGGGTATCCGTAAATTTCATGGTCAAAAATCCATTCAAAGCCCGACCTACAGTAATTCCAAGAAAAAACATACTGGCAAAAAATGCCGCTCTTTGGGCTTCCACACCTTTATAAATATTCAGATAAGAGCTTGCCCATAAAGCTGCTGTCTGTTCTAAAGCACAATAGCAAAAGAACATAGTCATAACCTCTTTTGCTCCGGAAATCTTTATAATTTCAAGCAAACCCAAAGGCTTTCCTACTCCCCTTGTTTTATCTTCTTTGTTTTTCCTTTCTTTCCACAAAGGGAGACTAAGAAATAAAATTATAGACAGAACAATCTGAATTCCACCTACACTGCGATACCCCAAAGTCCAATGACCGCCACCGGATAAAATCATCCCCATAATATAAGGTCCTACAGCTGCACCTACTCCCCACATACAGTGGAGCCAACTCATATGGCGACTGGTATAGTGCAACGCTACATAATTATTCAAACCGGCATCCACACTACCTGCCCCAAAACCATAGGGAAGAGCCCATAAACACAACTGCCAAAAGGAATCACAAACAGAAAATCCAAACAATGCCGCTGCTGTCATTCCCACGCTGATGGCTGTTACTTTGCCGCATCCCAAGTGGTAGGTTAACCGGTCGCTCAACAAACTGGAAGCAATCGTTCCTACCGATATAATCATAGCAATTATTCCCGCATAAGAAACCGGAACCCCCAGTTCCGGCCCCATGGTGGGCCAGGCCGCCCCCAAAAGACCGTCCGGTAACCCCAATGATATAAATGATATGTAAATAATTGCTAAAAGCAGGTGAAACATAACATTCTCCTCCTAATTACGAAAGCAGATACCCTAAAGTACCCGCTTTCCTATTTTTCCTATTTATTTATTTTATAACAACTCACATTCCCAAACATCTACACCACTGTCCTGGAAAATAGCGTAAAGACGTTCTCTCAAATCAGCCTTGGTAACACCCTTCTTTAAAATCACCTGAAGGAAACCGCCACCGCCGGCTCCGGAAATAAATTTACCGTCAATCAAATCTTCACATGCCATGAAAATCTGCTGGATACAGGTATTGGTTGAACCTTTGTCCAATTGGATGGACAATTCCCAATGCTGGTTTAACAAATCTGCAAAGGCATCAATATTTCCCTGTTCCAACTCAAACTGCATCAATACTGCCACCCGTTTCATTCTGTGAAGGGCATCCAAAGATTCTTTCCGGTTTCCGATATATCCACCTACCACATCACGGAGCAGATTTCTTGCCAGTCGTCTTTGTCCGGTATAAATCAAAGCAAATCTTTCCTGTAGTTCTTTTAAAGTTTCTTCTTTCAATACCACCGGCTCTACTTTAATCACCTGATCAATTCCCGGCTGTGTAGATACCATTTTAATTCCCGGTGTCAAACCGCCTACCTGATCCTGCCAACCGCCGCCGGTGCTCATAAGCTGTTCCATAGAAAGTACTACATCATAAAGAATAGAATCTTCTGCTTCCTCTCCAAAGAATTCAAACAAGCCTTTTACGCAGGCACCTGCCAAAATACTGCTGGTTCCAAGTCCGGAACCCTTTGGTACATTGATTACCTGGGTAGAAAGGTAAATTCCGCCACCTAATTCCTGTAACACTTCCTGCAGATTGCGGGTATCATTCTTTTTGATGACACCGCAGGCAATCAAAGCCGCTTTATGAAGGGCAAATTTATCATAAGGATTACCGCAATCGTTGACTTCATCCATATTGGTAAATACACCATGTGCTCCGATATCCTGGCTTTCCAACTCTACTACAAGTTCATCCAATTTACGGATAGATACCTGAATAGGTAAATTCCCCTTTAAAGAAATTGCGGCATTTAATACCACACCGCCATGTTCCTGACAATGAGGAGGGGTATCCGTCCAGCCGCCGCCCCAGTTCACACGAACCGGAAGCTTCACATTTACTTCATCCTTTTTAATTGTATGTTTCTTACCATTTTCCAGTTTTTTATCTACTAATGCGGATATTTCTGTCTGAATCTGATTAAAACAAGCCTGCATAAAGTTTTCTTCATCGGTTTCTTCAAATTCACCCTGCATTTTCTTAGCTGCCTGAGCCATTCCATAATAAATTCGAAGTTTTTCCGAAAAACTTGCCCGGTCAATTCTTTCCAATAACAGTTTCTGTTCCGTCTTACGCATATTTCCGCCAAAGACTTCCAAAGCTTCCTGGACCGGCACCTTATTCATCATGGCCTGTACGAACTTAGATACACGGATCTGGTCCTCCAGATTTTCTCTCCAAGGAATTATGGCACTGCCGTCAGCTTCATTAAAGCTGGAATACAGGCTGGTTCTCTTACTATTTTTCCATTTGGTCAACCATTCCTGACATAACGCCATTCTCTCTTCTGCTTCAGCGACACTTACCTTCTCATCACCACTTGACATGATTGTCATTTGCACAAGAAACTCTGCATAATCCATACATTCTTTAATGGTAGCACATTCCGGATAAATGTTCGCTTTCCACAGGGAATGGTCATTGTCACTCCAGATATCCTCTATAGCAAGACCATAAGTATCTATAAAGTTCTGTAACGTTGTATGAAGGAATCTGTCATCCTTTTCCAAGGTTCCTTTTGGATTATCATCCACTCCGTATACACGGACTGCAAATTTACCGTTTTGCAATTTCAATCCATGATATACCACATTTTTTCTTAAAACACAGTTTTCCGGCACCTGTAATCCGGAAACTACTGCCATATCTTCTACTACTACCCCTTTATCAAGATAAGCATTCTCTACGTAAGCACCATTGCCGATTTTTACATCTTTTTGTACAAAGGCATTATGAAGTGCATAGGTTCCTTCTTTTTGCTTTCTATTGGCACATACAATATGTTCCCACCCAAGGAAGGTATAATCATCTACGGTTTCCGTTACCAGTTTGCGAAGTTCCCTGGTAGTTCCGAAATGGATAAACTCTGCCGGAGAAAGGCAAATCAGTTTCAACTGATAATCCTTTAATACTTCCCAAATCTTTTCTCTGCAGGAAAGCAGTTCTTCACACATTTCCCCTTCCGGAGCCTCTTTTTTATAATCTTCTAAGGTAGAATCTGCTGCCAATGGATATAAGAAGTCACCATAGAAACTGATTCTTGCCTTTTCATTTACAAATTCATCAAATTTTGCAGTATCTATCTTATTGTCTGTACTAATTAAAGAATACAGGGATTTCAACATATGACGATCCATTAAAATGGCACCGGTATCTAAATCCACCTGATGCTGGCGGTTTACCGCTCCAAGCTCTGTCAGAGTCTCTACCGTCTGTTTATGAAGGAATTTCTTTACATTTTCCTTTTCATCCCCTAAAAACACCCCATGGTTCTTACCTGTATCCACATCTTCTTTAATGGAAATGGCTGCCGCTCCGTTAAACTGGGTATCTATCTGAAGAGCATTAAATAACAGAAGCACATCCCCGGACATGATTAACATTCCTTCCTGCATTCTTCCCGGAATCATGGAAGTGGTTACCATAAACTCATCAAACAAAGTGGATGCCTGTCCGTTTGGTAACACTCTGGGCACCGGAGAGAATAATTTCCCGCAGGTAGAATACTGGGGAATTCTCTTACTGTCGCCGCCGGAATGAATTACCAATACACGAAGTCCTTTGAAGAAGTTGGTATCATCTTTTTGTTCTCTTTCCGCAATGGCTTTTAACACATTCAAAGTTGCCCCACCGGAACCTACTCTTTTTCCATCAGGGTCCGGAAGCACCAGATATTTTGTTCTACCCGGAAGCTGCTTTAAACGAAGGCGGTATTCAATTTCGCTTCGATAAATGCTTGCCTGTTCTTCATTGGATGCTGTCAAAACAACATAATCCCAAATAATGGCTCTGCTGTTTTTTATCTGACGCTCATATTCACTCCAGGCATCCAAACAGGACTGCTGTAAAAATAAATGCTGTAACTGGCTATTGGTAAAGTTTTGCATTTTTCTCTCCTATCTTGCTCCACTGCCTTTAAAGACTGCAAAGACTGTTTTTAACAAAATTTTAATATCTAATCCTACAGACCAATCTTCTATATATTCCACATCCAAACGGACAATCTCTTCAAAGTCTGTAATATCACTTCTTCCGCTTACCTGCCACATTCCCGTCAATCCCGGGCGGAAGCTTAATCGTTTTTTGTGATAAGGACTATACTGGGAAAACTCATCCAGAGTAGGAGGCCTGGTTCCCACAAGACTCATATCCCCTTTTAAAATATTCACAAACTGCGGGAACTCGTCCAAACTGGTTTTTCTCATAAAACCACCGATTTTAGTAATCCTGGGATCATTTTCCATTTTAAACATAAAACCATTCATTTCATTTTGAGCCATCAGCTCTTTTTTCCGTTCTTCTGCATCCGCATACATAGATCGGAACTTATACATCTTAAAAATCCGTCCGTTTTTTCCCACCCTTTTCTGGGCAAAGAAAATAGGACCGGGGGACTCTAATTTTATCAGAGGACCAAAAATAACCGTTATAATCGCCAGCACCACACATCCTACCAGGGCACCACAAATATCCATAAGTCTCTTTAATACAAGCTGCCCCATAGGTACCATTTTACTTGCATAGGTTACATTATAGGAGGTCCCTGTCTGTGACAACACCTTTTGTTTTGCTCCCGTAAGCTCAGGCACCGACATCTGATAATGAATAATAATTCCCATTTCCGACAGAGTATTCATCATTGCCAACAACCCTACATTATGAGTATCTTCTACCGCTATATACACTTCATCCAAAGAAGCACCTTGGCAAAATTCTATCAATTGATCCATTTTCGCTACAATCCGGGTACCATTTAGGTTTTTTTCATAGGAATCATCGGTTAACACCATTCCCACCAAATCTACTCCAAAATCGTCTGTATTCCGAATCACTTTTACTAAACCGGCTGCATTTTTTTTATCGGAAACCAACAAAACTTTTCTTGCCAGTCCCATTCTCCAGTAAAGAGATGGCAATGCCCTTTTCCACACCAGATGCAATACAAACATAAGCAAGCAATCCAACAGAACAAAGTAAACAAAAACAAGTCGCGAATAAGCATCCAACCGTTTCATAAAGAACAACAATATAGCTGCACCGGAAAAAATAACTGCATTATTGCCTACAATGTGAATCAATTCCGAAAATGGCCCCCGCAGGAACATATCCTTATATAGATTCTTATAAAAATTCCATGCCAAAAAAGCCACTAAGCAGCCCCCCAGCATCAATCCGAAATCCATTCTGTCATTGTCGCTGACAAAGGCTCTTCCATTTCTAAAGTAATTGGCTAAAATCAAACTTACTGTAATACAGACACAGTCTAAAATCATAATCACAATATTCAAAAGATTCGATTTACGTTGATACATTTAGCTTATCTCCAATTCTTTTCTTACGCATTTCAATGCTTCTTCCACAACCTGATGCATATCAAAATATCTATACATTCCTAAACGCCCACCGAAAATAACTCTGTCTTCCTCTTTTGCTTTTTCCAAATATTTTTCATAAACAGCATTGTTTTTCTCATCATTCATAGGGTAATAAGGTTCATCCCCATGATTCCAAACTTTAGGGTATTCTCTGGTAATGACCGTTTTTGGATTATGGGTTCCGTTCTGACACTGGAATTCAAAGTGCTTATGTTCAATGATTCTGGTATAAGGAATCTCATATTCCGTATAATTAACCACAGCATTTCCCTGATAATTTTCCATATCCAGGACTTCCGTTTCAAAGAAAAGGCTACGATATTCCAATTCTCCAAAACAATAATTGTAGTACTCATCAATCATACCCGTATATACAATTTTATCAGCACAAGCTTCCAATTCTTCACGCTGAGACAAGAAATCTGTATTTAATCTGACTTCAATCCCCTCCAGCATTTTCTCCACGATTTGTGTATAACCTCCTACCGGAATTCCCTGATAGGTATCATTAAAATAGTTATTATCGTAAACAAAACGGACCGGAAGTCTTTTGATAATAAAAGAAGGAAGCTCGGTGGCACGTTTTCCCCACTGCTTTTCAGTATATCCTTTTACCAGCTTCTCGTAAATGTCTTTTCCTACCAAACTGATTGCCTGTTCTTCCAGATTCTTAGGCTCCGTAATTCCCGCTTCTTCAATCTGCTGACGGATTTTTTCCTTTGCTTCCTGTGGTGTAAACACGCCCCACATTTTCTGGAAGGTATTCATGTTAAAAGGCATATTATATACCTCATCCTTATATCTTGCTACCGGGGAATTCGTATAACGGTTAAAGGTTGCAAATTCATTTACATAGTCCCAAATTTCCTTGTTGGAAGTATGAAAAATATGGGCTCCGTACTGATGAACCTGAATCCCTTCCACTTCTTTGGAATAAATGTTCCCTCCGATATGCTCTCTTTTATCTATTACCAATACACTTTTTCCCTGTTTTTTCGCTTCATACGCAAAAATGGCCCCAAAAAGCCCTGCTCCTACAATCAAATAATCATATCTCATTATCTAATATTCCTTTACTTTATATATTTTTACACAATATATCTATAGTATTATATCAGAGTTCAAAGAATATGGCTAGTTTTCGACAAATAAATTAATTCAAGGAAACCAAAATAACATCTTAGATGTGATTAAATCAGAAATGAATCATCAGAAAAAATATGTTACAACATAAATTGCGGTGTTTGCAGCCGAATGGAACAAAATGGGGGCTATTAAGGTTTGATACTTTTCACACAGTAATGCCATAACAATTCCCATAATGGTTCCATACACCATCTGCACCGAATTCCCATGATAAAAACCAAACATCAGTGCCGATCCAAACACCGCTATCATATAAGGCAGAAATTTTCTTAGAATACGATACACAATCCCCCGAAACATCACTTCTTCAATCAAAGGGGACCATATTCCATATAAAATAAGAGCTTGTAAAAGAGGTCGTGAAAACTGTCTTTCAGCTACCTGATTATAGGTTTCACTACTTTGAAGAAATCCTGAAACAGCAAATAAATAGTTTAATCCCAGAGACAAAACGATTCCCAATAAGATGATTCCCATGGCATCTTTAAAAGAAAAATTTTTCTGTTTTCCTAAACTATCCATTTCCGACCTCCTTAATCTTTTTCTTATGACAAAGCCAATTCCTTCATTCGCACCAATGCACTTTTTACCGCCGGAATAGAAATCAAAATAATAGTAATGACAGCCTCCGGCAGAATATAAGTCATATTATATACAAGACTGGCCCAGATTGCCACCATGTTTTCCCCTAAACTTTCCACATAAACAGTATAAAAAATCAATCCGGAAACAGAAGCAAAGAAAAATCTACCCAGCACTCCTGCCACATAGCCTTTCAACAGCCCATTTTTTTTATTGGCAAAAAAACCGGAACATCCCAAGGCCCCGAAAGCCAAAGGAAAATCAATCAATACCTGTATGGGATGAACCACATAAGGACCGGTAATAAATTGTAAAATTCCAAATCCTACCGCCGCCGTAATTCCTATGGCAGGACCGTACCAATAACCTACCAGGGTAACCAATAACATACTAAAAAGGGTTACACTTCCCCCGTTGGGCAATGAAGGCAGCTTAATTGCCGTAGCAACTACGGTTGCCAATGCAATGGCCATAGCCGCAAATACTATTTGTTTTGTTGTCATTTTCTTTTCTTTTCGCATAAAAAAACCTCCCTTTGTGCTAGTTAGGGAGGAAGCTCGGTAGCAATAAACCAACTTAGGAACCTTGTTATTTTCTATCGGTCCACAGTTTGTACATTGATTTTCCACTATTTGGCTTCCTTACGCCGGTATTATCCGGTTCAAGTAATGAGGGTCTTCATCCTTAGGATGATTCTCAGCAAAACGCTCCCCTAGCAACTATTTTTATTTACAACACTACCTTATGGCTTTTTCTCTTTTTTGTCAACCGCTTTATTCTACCACAATGGTTTCATTCAAAGCAAAGGAGTATAGGATTTTTTCTTTTACCTTCTTACCTGTCAGTTGTTCCAAAGCTTCTTCATAGTAATTTAACTGCTCTTTATAGCGTCTTACCAGTTCTTCCCGGGTTTTGACAGAATCCGTTTTATAATCTACCACAATAAGCTCACCATCTTCCTCAAAGTAAGCATCCACGATTCCCTGTATCAGTACTTTTTCCTCCGGAGGAAATTTTTCATCTACCCGACCGGCACTTATCCCCAGCACAAAAGGCTGTTCCCGATAAAGCTTCCTGTTTCCGAAAGCTTTTTTCATACGCCCCGCAAGTTCAGAACTTAAAAACAGATTTAACTTTTCTTTTTTAATCAACCCTAATTCCTCCGGACTTAACCGCTGTTCCTTTACCTTTTGCTCCAATCCTTCCCAGGCTTCTTTTACACCTTCTATCTTGGAAAAATCCAATAGTTCCATAACTCTGTGGTAAGCATTTCCCCGGACAGTTCCTGCAACTTCCCCCTTTTCTTCTATGAAGGATGGAATATAGGGTATCATTTCCGGCTCTTCAAACAGCCGGAAAGCTGCTTCATCCGCTTCTTCCATGGCTTTCATTTTCAGTTCGGAAACCGAAGTTTTGGTATACAATCCCTGCAATTTTTCGTGGGCATACACAAAATTTAAATTTTCCCGTAATACTCCGGCAATTTCCTGCCCCTCCAAATCCAAGGGCATTTTCAGTCTTTCTTCCAGTTCAACGCGCTCGATTTTTTTATAAATAACATCCGTTTCTTTTATTTTTTGTTGCTCCCACGGATTCCATAATACAGTTTTGATACATTCTGTCTCCTTTATCACAGTAGGTAACAGAAAATCCAAATAACAGGAACTGCTCTGTAAAATCTCCAGCGGAAGCCTCCTTTCCAATCTCTTTTTCAACCCCAGATAGGTTAGCATCCGTTTTTCATAATCTTCTATAACTCCCGATAGAATCAATTTCTCTTTGGCACGGGTCATGGCAACATATAAAACCCGCAATTCCTCTCCCAAATTGTCCATTTTCATTTTATGGGCCAACACGTTTCTCCGCATATCTGCGTTTTTCACTCTGGTAACAGGATTTCTGTACTCCATACCGATTCCCAAATCCATATCACATACCAAAGCAGCATTTACATCCTGCTGGTTGATTTTTTTGGAAAGTCCTGCCACGATACAAATGGGAAATTCCAGACCTTTACTTTTATGAATACTCATAATGCGTACCACATCCTGAGTTTCTTCCGTGGTACCTGCTCCTTCTGTTTCAATATCATATTTCTGCAGCTGCTCCATATAACGGATAAAATGAAACAGTCCAAAATAGCTTGTTTTTTCATAATTTTCCGCTTTTTCCAAAAGCATTTTTACATTGGCAACCCGTTGTTTTCCTCCTGCAAGACCGGCAAAATAATACAAATACCCGGTTTCCTGCAAATAACTCCTAAGAAGCTTATGGATAGGCATGACATAAACCATATCCCGATAACGGTTTAGGGTTTCCAAAAATGCACTGCATTTTTCTCCCAATTCCCCTTCCTTCATGGCTTTTAGGTTTTCATACAAGGATGCCTTTTTCATAGCCTTTATCTGCACCACTTCTTCTTCCGAAAATCTTCCCAATCTGGATTTCATGGTACCATACAAAGGAATGTCCTGCCCCGGATTATCAATTGCCTTTAAAAATGCCAAGATAATCTGTACCTCCCGGGCAGAAAAATATCCCGTTTTACTGGTAATACAGGTTGGAATCTGTTGTTCCATAAATACATTATAAAACTCCTCATCCCAACCGGCATTGGTACGAAGTAATACTACAATATCCCCATATTTTGCAGGACGCAAAGTTCCGCTTTCTTTATCCGTCACTTGAAATTTTCCTACTAATTGGCGGATTCTGCTTGCCAGCATAAGAGCCTCTGCCTTTTTGGCATCCTCTTCTTTATTCTCTGACAGCAATAATTCTGTAGTATAATCTTCTCCCTCTTGGTAGACGGCACCGGGATATAAGGCCTCCTTTTCCGTATATTCCACCTTTCCTAAGCTTTCTCCCATAATTTGGTAAAAAACATGATTTACACTGTCAATAACTTCTCTCCGGCTTCGAAAGTTTTTATGTAAATCTACTCTCTGAAGTAACGATTCATCAGCGGAGGAATAAGAATGATATTTTTCCAGAAAAATTTCCGGTCTAGCCAAGCGGAATTTATAAATACTCTGTTTCAAATCTCCTACCATAAAACGATTGGGAGTCCCATCCATTTCACCGGATATACATTGTAACAGATATTCCTGTACCAAATTGGAATCCTGATACTCGTCTATCATAATTTCTTTAAAATAACTCCTGTAATCCAATGCAGTTTTCGTGGGTTCCCAGCCCATTTCTTCGGTTTCTTCCAGCGGTTTTCTATGAATCAGAATATCCAGAGCAAAATGCTCCATATCATTGAAATCCAAAATATTTTTTTCCCTTTTTCTGGTTTCAAAACGTTCTTTAAATAAAATAACAGTATCTATTAATATTTTTTCTATCTTTTCTGTCTCTGCCATCTGTGCTTTTATGGTTTCCTCAGAAAAACTAAAATAGCTTTTGGCAAGATTTTGCAACTCCTTCTTGAATTCATCCCTAAGACTTTTGATATACTCTTTCTTCTCCCCGGATACGGATGCATCTTTTTTGGCAGATAATCTGGCAAAGGACAGGTTTTGCATCAGTTCATACTGCTCCTGCCGGCTTTTTTTCGCAAGCAATTCCACCAATTCCAAATCCGTTGAAAGTGCATCCACATACATGTAAGGACCCTCCGGTTCCATACACATTTCCATGGCACTTTGCAGACGGGTTTGCAGCAGGCTTAGTTTTTCTCTAACTTCCTTCTGCCACAATTTTCCCCAAACTGTATCCTGTATTTCTGTTTCCACCAAATAATCTCCATACCGGCTTTCCAGCCACTCTAAAGGCCAAGGAAAACTTTGGGAGAAATCGTAGATTTTTAAAACAGTTTCCTCCAGCACCTTTTCCTTTCCTCTGAAAGCCAGAGTTTCCAGCAGATTTACAAAGGAAGTTCTTGTTTCTTCCGACTCCAAAAGCTCTTCAAAAATCTCATTTATTATATCCTGTTTTAATAAATTTATTTCTCCACTGTCCGCCACACGGAATCCCGGGTCTAACCCGATTTCATTAAAATTATTGCGGATGACAAACAGACAAAAACTATCAATGGTAGTAATCTGGGCATGATGAAGCAAGGTAGCCTGTCTTTGCAAATGTACATTATCCGGTTGTTCCTGTAATCTGCTTTCTATGGCATTACCGATTCTTTCCCTCATTTCTCCTGCTGCCGCATTGGTAAAGGTTACAATCAGAAGACGGTCAATATCTACAGGATTCTTTTCATCCAAAATCAGTCCCAAAATACGTTCTACCAACACCGCCGTTTTCCCACTTCCCGCAGCAGCGGATACTAATATATTTTTATTTCTTAAATCTATGACTTTTTGCTGCTCTGGTGTAAAATGCACGTTTCTCTCTCCTATTTTTGTTTTTCTGCTACGGCCCGGATCTCTTTCCAAAGTTCTTCCGCTTCCATATCCTCTAATTGGTTTTTTTCAAATCCCTGCAAACGGCTGTCAAACTCACAAATTTCATGAAACTGACAAAAGGTACAGGCTTCTTTCTTTTTAAAGGTTTTGGGATTTATAGCTATATTTCCATCCATAATTTCTTTTCCCAAAGTCTCAATTTTCTTTTGGGCATAGAGCTGTAATACTTTAATTTCTTCCTCCGTCATTACACTGGAACGGCTGCTTAAGCTGCCATCCTTTTTATATTCTACCGGTATAACATCGGATTTCTCCGAATGAGTCATATCCAAGCCCTGTAAAACCGTAGAATCGCTGTTTACAATTCCCGTTACACGAAGCTGCTTTTTTATCTGTTGTTCAATTTCTTCTTCTGTAATTCCTTCCTGCCCCTCTGCCATAGGATCTGCCATGTGATAATACACAAATGCCCCGGGCAGAACATTTTTCTCAGGATGCTGCTTTTTCTGAAGTTCCATAGCTGCATTCAGATAAACCACCAACTGTAACTGTAACCCATAATACAAGGCAGCAAGCTGAAACTGTTGCTCTCCGGATTTATAATCTACTACCTTCACATATAAATTATTCTCTTCTTCATAGGTATCCACCCTGTCAATCCGCCCTCCGAGATACATTTTTTCATCCTCACTGAGAGAAATTTTGACAGAATCCAAATCCTCCAATGCCGAAAACGATATTTCGTAATTTGCCGGCAAAAATTTTCCTTTTTGCAACTGATATTGTAAAGTTCTGACAGTTCTCCACAAAATCCGTTCCATTTTTTCTATGGCATAGGTATTCCTTGCAGTAGAAAAAAGCACTGTATTTTGGTAGGTTATGGCATAGTTTTCCAAGGCTTCTTTTAAAATAAGGCGACCTTCTTCCTCCGGGAAATTAACCATGCTATAATTTTTCATTGCAAGTTTTCCTGCAAATATTTCCAAAACACCGTGAAAAACATTTCCCATATCTACTGCTTCAAAGGCATATTCTTCTCTTTCCTGCAATCCCAAACCATATTGTAAAAAGTGGGCATAGGAACAGGCTGCCATTTTTTCCAAACGGCTGACACTGCTACGGATGATAGCACCATAGAGAATTTTCGCAGCCTCCTTACTGATTTTAGTTTCATGATAACTATAAAAGACACTATCTAAAAGATCATCTATCCATCTTTTCCCCTTAGGCATCTGCTCCAAAACCTTCAGCAATGCCATAAGTATAGCCTCTTCTTCTTCCTTTAGACTTCCCTGTTTATACTGCTCTAACATTCGTATACTATAGGCTCTTCCGGCATCTGACGTTCTGATTTCCTGCCAGACCTCCTCTTGTATCTTCACTACCTCCAAGTCCGGAAACAGTTTTCTGATACTACCGATAAAATAAGATGGCTTTAAACTTTTTCCTTCTGAGTTCATTTTTGCATAGGACAAAAACAATTTATGGGATGGTTTGGTAACATTCAGATACAGATAAAATTTTTGAATAAACATCTGCTGTCTTGGTGTAGGGGCCAATTCAAACTCTCCCTGGGCCAAAAATTCCCGATCAATATCAGAAATAATTCCACCACCACCGGATTGTTTCGGAATATTTCCATCATTCATTCCTAAAAAGAACAGTGCTTTTACCTGCTTTAATCTGGTTCTTTCCATATCACCGATTACTATCTGATCTACACTTTGAGGTATCATCCCCACTTGAATTTCTCCAAATCCGGCATCCAGGATCTGGCCGAATTCTTCCCAGGTCATTTCTTCTTCCCCCAGAAGTTCTACTATCTGGTCTAATAAATCCATGGTCAGACGGTATATCTGTGCATATTCCTTTTCCTTTGATTTATCTCCTATTTCTTTAAAATATTCTTCATATTTTTTCAATTTTTTCTGACATTCATTGGATATCAAAAATGTATACAGCTGTTCTATCTGCTTTTTCACCTTTTGTTTTCCGCTTTTTAGCACAGAAAGCTCGCCCACAATTCTATCACGTGCGTTATTTAATTCTTCCAGTTCTTCTCCGGCTTTTTCTTCAGAACCATTCCTTCCGCCATAAATTCCCGGAGAACAAAACATAGTGGACCAGGCTCTTTTTCCCTTAATTCCATGAGCCAGACAATAATTTTCTAATTTATCTATGATTTCCCTGTCCAAATCTATCATTCCACTGCGTAGATAATGAAACATAGATTCATAGGAAAACTGTTTTACCTGTATTTGAATGGCAGACCGGATATATTCCACAAAAGGATTCAAGGTTATTTTTCTGCTTTGATCCATAAAAAAGGGAATCCCATATTCTTCGAATATCTCTTCTATTTTACTTCCGTAAGCTCCCATGTCCCCGGTAATCACAGCCATATCCCGATAGCAATAGCCTTCCTGCAACAACTTCCGGATGCTGTTACAAGTCTCTTTCACCTCATCCTCTATAGTGGAAGATTCTAAAATACAAATTCCTTCACATTTTCCTTGCTTTACCTTATAAGGATAACGAAATAGATTCTGCTCCAAGTGCCATAACCCGGAACCGGAAGCGAAACGCTTCGCACCTTCTTCCATCCAAACAGGGGGCTTTATCTCCACCTTGATTTCTTTCGCTATTTTTTCCATACTGCGGATGGTCTTTTGACTTAAGGAAAACAATTCCTGTTCAGAAAATTCCTGCCTATTCATGCCCATTTTATCAGTAGTGACAGTCATAATTACTTCTTCTGACAACAGTAACAGTTTTTCTATGACACGGTTTTGCACCGGAGTAAAGCCGGTAAATCCATCCAAAACAATTACGCTTTTTTTCATCAGCTCTGACTTTTCCAGAGATGCAGCCAGACGGTCATAGATTTCTTCCGTGGTAATAAACCTGTCCTGAATATATTTTTGGAAACCCTGATACAAGACACCTAAATCTTTTAATTTTCCATAAAGCCCGCCTCTTTTTTCTACGAACTTTAACATTTCCTGCAGTTCTTTGGTTCCAATACCATATTGCATAAATTCTGAAATAGCAGATTTTATCTCATGAATATATCCCAATTTTTTCAAATTTCCTCCCAGTACCGGGATTTCTTCTTTCCATTCCTCTGCCACTTTTCTTAACACCAGACTCTTTCCCGTATCGTCCAAAACCGTTACCTTATTCCCTCCGGTTTCTTCCAATATCCTATGGGAAAGACGGGAAAAGGACAGAACATCAATATTTAAAATTCCGCCTCTGGGATGTCTGTTTACCAATTCCATCTGTGTCTGCATGGTAAACTGATCCGGAACAAGAATAAAAAAGTTTTTATCTTCTTCCGTCATGGATCTTTCTATAATTTTATCAAATACATAGGTACTTTTTCCGGAACCGGAACCTCCTAAGACAAATTGTAATGACATACCTACCCTCCGGTAATTTTGCAACAACTCATTTTTTATAATAGAACCGTTACATCGCTTTTATAATACTTTAAATTCCCTCTTTTAATAATACCAAACTATCCTGTATAATACAATTTGTAACAATTCAGAGCCAAGCGAATTAATAAAAAT
Organism: Lachnospiraceae bacterium; assembly: GCA_017555455.1. GTDB lineage: Bacteria > Bacillota > Clostridia > Lachnospirales > Lachnospiraceae > SFDP01. The sequence continues at coordinate 33,896 of JAFZGJ010000005.1, read as the reverse complement.
TTTGAAGTGTTTTCGTCCCGGCCCTGAATATTTTTTAAAACTATCACGGAGGTACCTATGAAGGAAAAATTATACACCATTCCTTTAAACGATGCGGTAAACGCCAATGATGAATGCCCATTTTGTTTTATTGAACGGAAGTTGGAGCAGGATTTGATGGATTTTGTATTAGGAGGCGGTTCTTCCTATATGGAAAGTGATGTTCGGGAAGAAACCGATAAAGCCGGTTTCTGCCGTATTCATTTCAAAAAAATGTTTGATTACGGAAATACCTTAGGAAATTCCTGGATTTTAAAAACCCATTACAAAAAACTTTTAACAGAAATGGAAAAACAATTCCACAGCTACAGTCCCGTAAAAATGGGATTCTTTGACAAAAAGAAAAATCGGGAAGAACGGGTAAATTCTATTGGACGCTGGACCTTGGAAAAGGAACATTCCTGCTACATCTGTAACCGTTTCCGAAATGAATATCCCAGATATATGGATACTTTTTTATACTTATATGAAAAAGACTCCGAGTTCAAAGAAAAGGTTCTTACCGGCAAAGGCTTCTGTCTTACCCACTTTGGTGATTTGTGTGAACATGCCGAACTTCATTTAAAAGAAAATCAAAAGAAGGAGTTCTTCTCTCCCCTTTTCGAGCTGATGCAAAAAAATATGAACCGTCTGTTTGAAGATGTGAGTTGGCTTATAGAAAAATTTGATTATGAAAACAAAGATGCGGATTGGAAAACTTCCAAGGATGCCTTACAACGCGGTATGCAAAAATTAAAAGGCAGCTACCCTGCTGACCCGATATACAAAAAAAGGTAAGAAATCTGTTTACAGATTTCTTACCTTTCCTAATTTTGTTTATGTACATATACATCATGTAACGCAGATTCTGTTCTTTTTAACAACAATTCTCCCTGAGATGCAATGCTACTGTCATATTCTTTTAAAATTTCCAAAGCCACTTCCTTATCCCATTCGTTAATACATATTTTACATTGTTCTGTATTCTTTTTTCCAAACAATCTTTGCCAAACAGATACCTTATCCCAACGGATGAAGTAGGAAATCCGATTTCTCAAAAAGGCTTTCTCAATCTTATTTTTTAATTCCGTACTATCCACTCTCACAAGTTCAATTTCATTATGATAATATGATTTATTATACTTCATTAACATACACCTCTCATCATATCAATATATCCGCAAACCTGATGATACATAATCTCGGGCTGCATAGTATCCAGAGCCACATTTTCCGCCGTGATACCTTTAATAATATATTTAAACATTTCCCGCATCTGTTTAAAAGTAATTCCGTTCTTAAATTCACATGCCGAAACCTGTAAATAATATTCTTCCAATTTGCTTTCATAAGCAGCTTTTTGTTCTTCGCACTCTTCCAAAGCTTCTAAACACACTTCTTCAAATGCCTTGTCCAGAAAAGCCTGCATATAGGGGTAATTTTTTAAAACCTGCAATTTTCCGTTTTCTATTTGCTTATAAAGTTCAAAAAAATCATTGGTGTCTTTTTTCACCGTTCTGGATAATTCCAGCAACAGAAACCTGACACTATAATCCATTAAAAAAACATAAACGCCAACTTTATTGGTAAAATAGTGAAACAATAATCCTTTGCTGATTCCTGCCTCTTTTACAATATCGTCTGTGGTTGCATGCCGATATCCATATTTAGCAAATACTTTTAATCCGGCATTTATCATTCTATCTTGCTTTTCTCTTTTTAAGTCAAAAAATTTCTCGTTCATCAAACCCTCTATCTGCCACTTTCGTTGACTCTCACAGTCTACTAATAATAACACATTTTCTATTTTGCATCAACAACCTAGAGTTTACTTTTTCCCCAAACTATATTAGAATATACATAACAAACTAAGAAAGGAGTTTATCCTATGTCTAAAAAAACATTAAAGATTTTGCTTGCCGTTTTCGGTGCTGTTGCTATAATTGCAACTGTTATTTATTTTATCATCAACAAGAAAAACAAAAATGCTATTTCTGAAGAAGAGGAAAATTTTGAGCCTGAAGAAGAGCATTTAGATGCTGCCGATGCTTTAGATTTATCTTCCTTAAAATTCAGCCGCCACTATGTGGATTTAAGATAATAATTAACTTTAGGTATAACTTTTGTTGTTTTGCCGCCTACGGGCGGCTTTTTTATATCTTCCAAGCTTCCTTTAAGGCCATAATTCCCTTTTCGATATCCTCTATTTCCATCCCTGCATATCCCAAAATTACAGTAGCCGGTCTGTTTTTATACCCTTCATTCTCAATTACATAATCAGAAAGACAGTATATTTTAATTCCTTTTTCTTCTGCCTGTACCTTTAACCATTGCTCTTTTACATCATATTTTGCACATAGCAATATATGACTTCCTGCATGATCCCCCTGTATTTTAAATTTTTTTCGAAATCCTTTTAAGGAATCCAGTAATACATCATGTTTTCCCTTATATATTTTTCTCATTCTGTTTAAATGCCGCTCAAAGGCACCACAACGGATAAACTCATTTAAAATCTTCTGGTCGATACGTGAAACCGTAGAGGAAACTAATTTTCCTCTTTTCTCATATTCCTGCATCAGGCTTTCCGGAAGAACCATATAACTGACGCGGATTGCCGGCGCAATAGCTTTGGAAAAGGTTCCTATATAAATTACATTTCCGTTATGATCCATTCCCTGTAATGCAGGAATGGGTTTCCCGCGATATCGGAACTCACTGTCATAATCATCTTCTATCAAATACCTTTGTTTTTCTTCCGATGCCCATTTCAGTAACTCATTTCTCCGTCCTACGGAAGTAACGATTCCGGTAGGAAACTGATGGGAAGGCATGACATAAGCAATATCCGCTCCACTTTTTTCCAATTCCTCCATATTCATTCCGTTTTCGTCCATTCCGATAAGTCTTACACCAAATCCCAGAGATTCCATAATCCTGTATGCCTTTGTATAGGTTGGATTTTCAAAAGCAATCACACTTTTTTTATTTAATAACATCTGTAATAATATAAGCAAGTAGTCATTTCCTGCTCCTATTACAATCTGTTTCGGACTACAGATTACCCCTCTTGCTGCAAACAAATACTGTGCAATGGTCTGACGTAATTCCAAATCTCCCTGTGGCTTTCCCAAAGCAAACAATTCTTTACTTTCGTCATTCAATACTTCTTTCGTAATCCGCTGCCAGGTACGATACGGAAATTCTTTCATATCAATCCCATTAGAGGTAAAATGGAATTGATATTTCTTTTCTTCCACAACACTGGCTGTATTATTTTCATCCGTTTTTTCCAATCTCAGAGGTTTTTCTATTTTACTGATAAAATATCCTTTATAGGCCATAGCTTCAATATAACCTTCCGCCAGCAATTGGTCATAGGCCAGATTCACAGTACTTCGGGAGATTTGAAGATGAAGTGCCAAAGCACGGGAAGAGGGCAGCCTCTCACCTTGTGTCAGTCTGCCCTCCAAAATCTCATTTTTAATATAAGTATATATTTGTTCATATATATGTATTTTTGAATTTAAGTCTATGGGAATCGTTAATTCATTCATTACGCTTCTACGCCTGCTTCCTTCATTCGCTTTGCTAATTCTTCCTTTGCATCTCTTGCTTTGTCTTTGATACGCTGGCCTGCAGAATACGATGTAATCAATTTGGATAACAACTTGGAAGCGTCAAAATAATCGCCAAATTCCATTGCCAATACTGCGAGAATATAATCTACAGTAGATTCATCCATACCACACATAGGAAATTCTTCTTTTTGTACTGCTTTTATAAACAAATCATAGGCCTTTCTTAAATTCTCCCGTTCCATGATTTCTATTTTTTCATACTTTTCCTGATATCCGGACATATCTTTATCTAAACTTTCCTTATAACTGCGACAAAGCCATGCCATTTTTAAGGATAAATATGCACCTTCACTTATTTTTGCCATTTTTACCACAGCATTGGCAAAAGCTACTTTGTATCTTGCTAATGCCTGATCATAAGTGTAATCATCCCCTTCATCCTGTAATGGTTTGAAATTCGGGGTAATTTTCTCGGAAATATATTTATGCTGAACAGAAGTTACACTATCAAAAAATCTTGCCAAAGCAGCATAACCGCATTTTTGACATAAAATTATATCATATTTTAACGGCTCAATACCTTCATATACATTTCTCAAATCCATATCTGTACGAATCATTCTTGCCTTACCGGTTCTAACCGTTTTCGCTGTAAAATTATTATCACAAATTGGGCATGTATATTTCTTATCAAATAATTTGTCTGTAACGCTTCCCGCCATATTTTTCCTACTTTCTACTATTTAGGTAAGTTAAACGAACTCTTTAATGAAACGATTCTGTTAAATACCAGATTTTCCGGAGTAGAATCTTTGCTGTCCACACAGAAGAAACCTGTTCTTACAAACTGGAAGCTATCATAGCTTTGCGCTCCTTTTACTACAGGTTCAATATAACATTTCTTTAATACCTGAATGGAGTTAGGATTTAAGTTAAGACTTCCGTCTTCATTATAAACACCTTTTTCTTCATCGATGATATTTTCGTATAATCTTACTTCTGCTTCTACTGCTTCATTTACCGGTACCCAGTGGATAGTTCCTTTTACTTTTCTTCCTGTAAATCCGCTTCCACTCTTTGTTTCAGGGTCATAAGTACAGTGTACTTCAATTACCTTTCCGTTTTCATCTTTTACACAGTGTGTGCAGGTTACAAAGTACGCAAACATCAAACGAACTTCATTTCCCGGATACAATCTATTGTATTTCTTCACAGGTTCTTCCATAAAGTCATCTCTGTTAATCCATAACTCACGACCAAATGGTACCTGACGGCTTCCTAACTCCTCATTTTCCAAGTTATTAGGAGCATCTAACATTTCTGTCTGTCCTTCCGGATAGTTATCAATCACTAATTTAATAGGATCAAGAACCGCCATTACACGAGATTTCTTTAATTTTAAGTCTTCACGGATACAGTACTCTAACATAGAGTAATCAACGGAAGAATTGCTTTTACTTACACCACATAAATCTACAAATAATTTAATAGATTCCGGTGTAAATCCTCTTCTTCTTAAAGCAGCTATGGATACTAATCTTGGGTCATCCCAACCGTCTACGATTCCATCTTCTACTAATTTTTTAATATATCTCTTACCGGTTACTACATTGGTAAGATACATTTTCGCAAATTCAATCTGCTTAGGAGGATTCTGATATTCCAATTCTCTTACAACCCAATCGTATAATGGTCTGTGATCTTCAAATTCCAAAGTACAGATAGAATGTGTAATACCTTCAATGGCGTCTTCGATAGGATGTGCAAAGTCATACATTGGATAAATTACCCACTGATCCCCTGTATTGTGATGCGGAATATGTGCCACACGATAGATAACAGGGTCTCTCATGTTCATATTAGGAGATGTCATATCAATTCTTGCACGAAGAACCTTTTCCCCATCTTTAAACTTATCGTTTTTCATATCTTCAAATAACTGAAGATTTTCTTCAATACTTCTTAAGGAACCCGGATCTTCTTTTCCCGGTTCTGTTAAAGTTCCTCTATATTCTCTAATTTGTTCTGCTGTTAAGTCAGAAACATATGCTTTTCCTTTTTTAATTAATTTTACAGCACCTTCATACATTTCACCAAAATAATTGGATGCAAAATACAGTCTGTCTTCCCAATCTGCTCCCAACCACTGAATGTCTTTTTTAATAGATTCTACAAACTCAATTTTTTCTTTTGTTGGGTTTGTATCATCAAAACGCATATTGAACTTACCGCCATATTTTTGCGCAAGTCCATAGTTTAATAAAATACTCTTAGCATGTCCAATGTGAAGATATCCGTTTGGTTCCGGTGGGAATCTTGTGTGAACGGTATCATAAACTCCTTCTGCCAAATCTTTATCAATAATCTGTTCAATAAAATTTTTAGAAACAACTTCCTTTGTTTCTTCTGCAACTTCTATTTTTTCTGTACTCATAATAATGCTCCTCGCTCTTATCTTAAATTCGTTCCTCTTCAAATCATATGATTGGAAATCAAAGGACACTATTTAACTAGAATACATTCTATCACATGAATTTTAGGTTCACAAGAAGTTTTCTTGTTTCCTTCCCAATATAAGCAAAAAACTGCGGTTATACACCCCAGTTTTTTACACTTTCCCTATAAAATTCTCACTATTAAGTTGTGCTCCAGAAGAGACCATCTATTAATCCTCTCCTGTTGGAATTAAAATTATTAATTCCCCGTTTGTCAAAAATTACGGATAATTTTTTTGTAAATGAATTTGTTTTCCCCTCAAATTCACTCAAACATATAGATGCTTTTACTTCTGTTGCAAATTCCACTAAATCTGCCAATCCGTTACCTGTCCCCTCGGTGGTAACTCCACGCTTCCCAAACGTTTTGATTACATTCAATGGAAATTCTACGCCATTATCCACAACATCAATTTCTAATATATCTTCGTACCTGCATCCTATAATCAACAAAATATGCCCTTTTGTACGGTACCTTTTATCCTTAATTTCCGTTGCGCGAAAAGCATTTCTCACCAAATCTCCCAAAGCTCTTTGCAGCTTTAATTGGTCAATGTGGTCCCTTTTTAACAAATCATTGATAGGTGCCTGCACATATATATCGAAATTTATATTTTTATCCATCGCTTCCCTTTGATAGATATTTAATTGTTGGTCTAATATTTTCAGACCTGTACTACAGAAACTTTTCAACTGTAAATCTTCTTTGTTATTCTCTTTTAATTGTTGTCCATATAAATTATTTACTTCCTTTAATAATTTATGGACTTCTTGTTTTTCCATTTCTTCTCCGTTATTTTCTGTTACATTACTCAAAATCTGTACCATTGCCGGTAGAATTTCCCTGGATTTGTGTAGTTTAGTCGATAATATTTTATTATTTTCCTGTATTAGGGCTTTTTCCTTCTCAGCATTATGTTTTTCAATTTTTGATATGACAAGAAAAATTACGGTACAACAGATGATAGTGAGGAAGATTATTTTCCATTCAAACGCATCACGTATATCTGTATATAAAAATGGGATTTTTATACAGACTACAATTAAATAAATAATCCAAGCCAAACACTGTTTTAAAAAAGACAACTTCAAATTTATACTATATTTTTTGAGAATAAACATTACCATGCTCAGTATTATCCCCTTAATCAAAAAGGCAAAAAATACTGCCATATCTTGCATTGCCCAAAAAGAGTTTTTTAACACTCCGGTAACCAATGCTGCCAAAACATTTCCAATCAAATTAATAACTTCAAAAGATATTAAAATTATACATATATATGAAGTCAAATTTATTAACTTTGTTTTTTGTTTATTTATTAAAAAACACATAATAAAGAAAATATATATGCATCGAAATATGTAGGATTGATAATTATTACTTTCCAGAATAATATATCCTCCAACATAAAAACACAGGAAAACGAGTTTTCTATATTTCTTTATTTCAATATCTCTTATCACACATAGACTTTCTATTACATATATAAAACGAATAATTGTCATTATGGTTTCTACATACAACTGATTCATATAATCATCTGAAGTTTCTTATAATCTTTTATAACACCCTTTGACTTCCTATTCTTTTAGCCTGAAATTTTAATTAACCAAAGCATTAATTCCAACACACTCATGCTCATTCCCTCCTTTCTATGTTTTCACAAACAATAGCAAGGAAAGAATGTTCTCTCAGTTAGTCCAAACTACTAAAAAAGTCGGTTTTTGTCGATTATAGAAGCACTCCCGTTTCCTTTCTCCATATTTTATTGTAAAATAATTATTATCATTTTTCTTATAAACTACTTCAAATTCTATATCTTTTGAAGGGTCTACTGTTCCGTTTTTTACGGTACTTTTTACTTTTTTCCGACCAACTTTATGTTGGTTTTTGTCGGTTGATTTTTATAAAAAAAGATAGAACACTTGCACGCTCAAGTTTCTATCTCTTTTAGAAAATAACTTTTCATTTCGCAAAACTATACACTTTGTATTTTACGTGTCATATTTTTAATAAATTCCATATTCGTTGGGGCACCGCTTTCTTTAGATATAGGGAACGGATAATATAATTCCAGTTGCTTTGGCGCTGTTTTCATCCACGTTCTTTCTATATTATCACGTATAGACTTTTCTACATTTACATCTTTTGTTTTATTTTTCTTAGCCACCACAGAATACACTTCTTTCATTTCACACTCCCGTCCCCGGATTTCAAATGCAGTATAATAAATTGCATCCACCAAATAGCCATTGGACCTGGTATTTAATTTAAATCCCAGAATCTTAAGTTCTTCTTCTATTCTGTCTCTCTGATATCTTTCTTCCTGATTACGCTGATAAGAAATTATCTGCATCTGACAACCGTTTTTCCGTTGTCGAAACGGATATGTATGCTCAATAATACTTAAAACCACCTGCGGAGAATAGCTTTCATTACATTTTTGATATATAAATGTCACCCCCATGGAATGCAAACAATCCATGGTAATTTCACTTTGATTATTGGTAATGACAACCACCAAAGGCTGTTCAATATTTAGTTGCTTCATACAAGTCAGGAAATTAATTCCATCTCCCTCATCCAATTCCAAATCCAAAATGACAGCTCCTATATTACCTCTCTTTAAAATCTCCAGTCCTTCACTCTGTTTCCCCGTAGTTGCAGCCAAATGAAATTTTTTATTTCTATGAATACAGAATTCAAATGCCTCACACGTATATCTATCATCTTCTACTAAAAGTACTTCGATTATCTGTTCCATCAGCTCACTCCTATCCTGATTCAAGTATTTCATTATAGCATCTTTTTTATGACAAAAATTCGATTCCCACAATATGTATATTTCAATTCTACATTTTCTATCAATTTGTATACTTAACGTATATTCATCATCTTAAATTACGCCTTAAATGCCATATTTGCCATTTTACATTAGATATAATGACAAGTATAACTAATCAACAAACAGAAATAATAACCATAAATCTATTTTAAGAGAAGTCAGGTGTCATATGAATCAGGAATGGTTTAGTTCCCGTTTAACCAAAATACGTTCGGAACGCAAATTATCTGCCAGAGATTTAAGTCTTTCTTTAGGTCAAAGTGCAGGATATATTAATAAAATTGAAAATCAAAAATCTCTACCATCTATGCAGGTATTTTTCTATCTATGTGAATATCTGCGCATTACTCCTCAGGAATTTTTCGACCAAAACGTAACACATCCTCTACTTTTAAAGGAAATTATGATGGAGTTGGAAAAAATGGATTCCGTTCAATTAGAACATATTTTAAACATTACCAAAGATATTAATGGTTCAAAAACCGTCTCTCATAAACGTTAAATAAAAAACAAATTCTACAAAAAATCCGGGAGTTACTTAAATAACACCCGGATTTTTCTTAATATTCTCCTATATTTGCCTGTTTCACTAAAATATCTACTGCTGAACTGGTTCCGAGACGACTGCATCCGGCTTCAATGAAAGCTTCCATATCCTCTTTTGTACGGATTCCACCGGCAGCTTTTATTTTCACATTCTCCCCAATATTATTTTTCATTAAAATAACATCTTCCAAGGTAGCTCCTGCAGTACCAAATCCTGTAGAGGTTTTGATATAATCTGCTTTGGCATTGGTTACTGCCTTACACATAGCTATTTTTTCCTCTTCTGTTAAATAGCAGGTTTCAATAATTACTTTTAAAATATTATTTCCTGTGGCCTCTCTCAGAGCTCTAATTTCAGCTTCTACTTTATCATAATTCCCGTTTTTAACATCAGAAATATTTACCACCATATCAATTTCAGTTGCACCGTCCGCAATGGCATTTTTTACTTCCTGCACTTTTGCATCTGTAGTACTATATCCCAAGGGGAATCCTACTACGGTACAAATGTTAATTTTCTCACCATAAGTATCCGCAATTCTTTTGATATAAGAGGGTGGTACACATACGGAAGCAGTTTGATATTCTACAGCTTCATCACACAGTTTCTGAATATCTTTCCATGTTGCAAATGCCTTTAATTGAGTATGATCTACATACCGAAATAATTCTTGGTTATTCATTGTTTTCTTCCCCTTTATTTCCATTCTACCGCATCACCGGTAACTCTTGCGTAAATTAACTTTTGTGTTTCAGGCTTATTTCCTTCTACCTTCAAAGCTTTTAAAAACTGTTCCTCTGCAGGGAGCATTTTTTCTTCTTTGTTACCATACATAACTGCCAATACATCCCCTTTTTCAATCCTATCTCCGGTTTTCTTCTTTAAAACAATTCCCGCAGAATAGTCTATACTATCTTCCTTGGTTTCTCTTCCGGCTCCTAAAATACAAGAAGCAATCCCACATTCCTTGGTATCCATAAAAGTGATATATCCGTCATATGGACTAATAATTTCTTTTACAACAGAAGCCTTTTCAAACTTAGAAATATCTTTAATGACAGAGCTGTCACCACCCTGTGCTTCTACCATTTCTATAAATTTCTGTAACGCAGCCCCGCTTTCCAAAGCTTTTTTTACTTTTCCGTAACAGGTTTCCATATCCCCCTGCCCTGCCAAATATAACATGTTGGCTGCCAGTTCCAGACACACATTGGTCAAATCTTCCGGCCCCCGGTTCTTTAAAGTTTCCACTGCCTCTATTACTTCTAAACTGTTTCCTATGTTATTTCCCAAAGGAATATCCATATTAGTAATTAAAGCAACTGTTTTCTTTCCTGCACTTTCCCCAATACTTACCATTTCCTGTGCCAAAGCAAGTGAATCTTCAACACTGTTCATAAATGCTCCGCTACCGGTTTTTACATCTAATAAGATGCAGTCACTGCCTGCTGCCAGTTTTTTTCCCATAATAGACACTGCAATTAAAGGAATACTCTCTACGGTAGCCGTTACATCCCTTAATGCATATAATTTTTTATCTGCCGGAGTCAAATTACCGGATTGCCCAATGACACATATGCCGGTTTTCTTTACAATCTCAAAAAATTCTTCTCTTTCTATACTGACACGCATACCGGGAATAGATTCCAGCTTATCTACCGTTCCTCCTGTATGCCCCAGTCCTCTGCCGGACATTTTTGCAACCTTTACTCCACAGGCTGCTGCCAAAGGTGCTACAATTAAAGTAGTTTTGTCTCCCACGCCTCCGGTAGAATGTTTATCTACTTTAATACCTTCAATAGGAGATAAATCAACCACATCTCCGCTTCGGGCCACCAAATCCGTCATTATGGCAGTTTCTTCTTTTGTCATCCCCTGAAAATATACTGCCATTAAAAATGCAGACATCTGATAATCCGGAATTTCTCCTTTTACATATCCTTCAATCAAATGGGTCATTTCCTCTTTGTTTAATGCTCCGCCATTTCTTTTTTTGGAAATCAAATCGTACATTCTCATATTTCAATCCCCCTTAATTCACCATGCTTGGAGAGAAACTTTCCGGAAGTAATTCTTTTAATGTAAATTCCTTTATTTCATCTCCCTTACCTGAAATAATTAAAAATTCTTCCGGATTAACAAATTCCAGCATTACCTGCCGGCATACTCCACAGGGAGTACAAAATTCCCATTCCTCTTTAGGTGCATCCTTTTTATTTCCCACAATTGCTATCCCTTGAAACTCTTTTTCTCCTTCAGAAACAGCTTTAAAGAAAGCGGTTCTTTCCGCACAGTTGGTAGGTGAAAATGCTGCATTTTCTATATTGCATCCGGTGTATATTTTTCCGTTTCCTGCCAAAAGTGCTGCTCCTACCTGAAAACCCGAATAGGGACTATAGGAAAATTTTTGTGCTTCGTAGGCTTTCTTTACTAATTCTTCCTTATTCACAATTTCACCGCCCCTTCCTTTACTTTAAAATTTTATCTTTAAAGCTTTTTCCGGCTGTTTTTTGCTCTACCTCAAAAATATCCTGAATGGTTGCCGCAATATCTGCAAAACTGCTTCCGGTTCCCAAATTAACTCCATTCTTAATATCTTTTCCATAAACTAAAAACGGTACATATTCTCTAGAATGATCGGTCCCTCTAAATCCGGGATCACATCCATGGTCTGCGGTAATCATCAAAATATCGGAATCTCTCATTTTACTTACAAATTCTTCCAATTGCCTATCAAATACGGTAGCCGCTTTTGCATACCCATCCACGTCATTTCTATGTCCGTAAATCATATCGAAGTCTACCAGATTCACAAAACATAAACCTTTAAAATCTTCCTCCATAATTGCAATGGTTTTTTCCATTCCATCCACATTGTTTTGAATTCTTACGGTATCACTAATGCTTTTTCCGGCAAAAATATCATAAATCTTGCCCACACCCCTGGTAGCATAACCGGCCTCTTTTAACACATCCAACATGGTAGTTTTGGGAGGTATTAAAGAATAATCATGTCTTCTCGGAGTTCTGGTAAAATTCCCTACTTCCCCAACAAAAGGACGGGCAATCACTCTGCCCACACCATGCTCTCCCTGTAATAACTCTCTTGCAATCTCACAATATTTGTATAGTTCTTCTACAGGCACATAATCTTCATGTGCCGCAATCTGAAATACACTATCTGCGGAAGTATAAACAATCAATTTTCCTGTCTTTATATGTTCTTCGCCAAATTCTTTAATCACTTCCGTTCCTGAATAGGGTTTATTACAAAGAACACCCCGCCCTGTTAATCGTGAAAATTCATCTAATAGCTCCTGTGGAAAACCATCAGGATAGGTAGGAAGCGGTCTTTCGGATATAATTCCTGCAATTTCCCAATGGCCAATAGTGGTATCCTTTCCCTTAGAGATTTCTCCCAAGCGTGCGTAGCTTGCTATAGGATTTTCCACACCTTCCATATATTCAATTCCATCGATATTAAATAATCCCATTTTCTTCATAAGAGGGGTATTGTATTCTTTAGATGCTGTAATAGAACGAAGGGTATTACTTCCTTTATCACCGAAATCTGCTGCATCGGGAAGCTCTCCGATTCCGTAACTGTCCAATACAATTAAAAAGACTCTTCTATCTACCATAATATGTCTTACTCCTTTTGCACAATTCCTATTTATTATTATAACACGCCCACACCTTTTCTAACACAAAAAAATGTCGGAGGACTTCCGACATTTCTTACTCTTTTAATATGTAAAAACCTTTCTCGGTGCAAACATACGAATAGTTTTCACCAATTCTTCTGTTGGTTCAAAAATAATCTGTTTATCATTCACAATTAACATATATTTTTTCTGTGCGTTATCTTCTTCTCCGGAACTGTAGTCAGCTTTTTTATAGTTACCATTACGATAATGATCTAATTCATGGGAACGTATCGGTGCCAAAACAACTAACTCATTTAGATCCAGCGTTTCTTTTCTTTTACGCTTACTCTTTGCTAAAATACAATCTATCTGCAGTTCTTTATCCACATATAAATATTCATATTCTACACTACTATATAAAGATATAACATAACTGGCTACTCCAAAAGCTACTGCTAAAACAATCCCCCAAATGATTCCCATAAACATTATAAGTACAAAAAAGCCACTCATAATAGCTGCAACAATCTGAGCCACCTTCACCAATGGTGATGCCTTCTTTGAAACCATAATTTCATAATATGCTTCGTTCATTCTCTTTTCTCCATTTCTTATAGTTTCCAATGATTATTCAGGAAACACTTGAAATTTTTTATTCTCCTGACTTTGAATAAATACAGTTTATTACATTCTTACAAAACTTTCAACCAACATTCTTCAGTTTATAAAATTTTAAAAAACTTAATTTTCCTTTTATTGACACTATTCTCATATCCTATTAAGATATATGTAAAATGACATCTAAAGCATTGGAGATTTTATGCGTAATACGAACTCTTTACGGGATGAAATTCATCTGCAACATGAAAAACTAAATGACCAGCCATTTTCTAAAAAACTGGAATATTTTTGGGATTATTATAAAGTTCATACTATCATAACTGTATTTTTGGCCTGTATGTTTGGAAGCATTTTGCATTCCATTATTACACAAAAAGAAACGGTTTTGTCTATTGCTTATATCAATGCCTTTCCTAATATTGAGGATGAAATTTTTATCGAAGATTTTGAAGCCTATTTAGGATTAAATCTCAAAAAACAACAGGTTGTATTAGATTCCACTTACTATATTGATGATACTTCCACTTCCCCTTATGCGGCTACCTACAGCCAAAAGTTTTCCACCAATGCTATGGCCGGAAAATTGGATGTGGTATTGGCAGACAGTACCAACTTTGACTTTTATGGAAATCAGGGATTCTTTCAGAATTTGAATCTAATTTTACCATCGGAAATATTGGAAAAATACACGGATAAGTTATACTACGCAGACCTTCCTACCGATGAAACAGATCAAAAAGTTCCCATCGGTATTAAAATTGATCAGGCAAAAAAAATCTGCGAAACCTCCAGTTACCCCAAAACCGATGCCTATTTCGGTTTTGTGGCCGGAAGTAACTATGTAGACAATGCATTAGCTTATTTGAATTATTTAGAAAATTAATAAGAGGCTGTTACAGCCTCTTAATTAATTTCACCTTCAAATACCGTTTCTGCCGATCCCGTCATATAGACAAGATTACTTTCTCTATCCCAGAAAATTTTGATTTTTCCTCCTAAAACATGTACCGTTACTTCATGATCTGTAAGCCCATTTAAAATACAAGCTACCGCCGTTGCACAGCATCCGGTTCCGCAGGCCAAAGTTTCTCCGGTTCCTCTTTCCCAAACCCTCATCTGTACGTTATTCCTATCCAGTACTTTTACAAACTCAGTGTTGGTACGGTTGGGAAATCTGCAATGATTTTCAAAATAAGGACCTATTTTTTCAATCTCCAAGTTCTCAACATCTTCCAAAAATACCACTGCATGAGGATTTCCCATAGAAACACAGGTCATATGATAAGTTTTATCTACTTCAGAAATATAAATAGGTTCATCAATTACTTCCTCACTGTCACTGACTACCGGAACTAACCCTGATTTTAAAATCGGCTCTCCCATATTTACTTTAATCTGTACGGCTTTCCCATTTTCAACCGTCAAATCCAGATATTTAATTTTTCCTGCACTGACAACAGTAATCTGTTCTTTATCTGTAAGCCCTTTATCATAAACAAACTTACCAACACAACGGATTCCGTTTCCGCACATTTCAGAACGGGTTCCATCTGCATTATACATTTCCATTTCAAAATCAGCCACATCGGAAGGATTAATAAAAATTGCCCCATCGCTTCCAATTCCAAAATGTCTGTCACTAATTTTTCTTACCCATTCCGGTTTGTTTTTCTGCTCTATTTTTTCAGTAAAACCGTTGATATATACATAATCATTACCGGCACCATGCATTTTTGTAAATTTCATTTTTGCGTTTTCCTTTCCTACCGGGTTGCTTTCATAAAACAACTCAACTTTTTATATACTAACACAGTAATCACGGAAACGGAAACCCCTTTTATAATATTTAACGGTGCCACTGCAAATATTACTAAAGTTGTAAGATCCGTAATTGCCGGATTAATGGCTGTTCCCATACCTACAATGGCTTCCAAAGGCATTCCGTATAGCTGGGCAAATTTAGGAACCAGATAAACAGCATTAAAGAAAGTTCCGAAAACAGTTAAACACAAAGTTCCCACTGCACAAGCAATAATCGCAGATTTTCGATTTTTTCTGTGCAAATACAGAATAGATGCAGGCAAAATAAAGGAACACCCTACCATAAAGTTTGCCAATTCTCCCACAAATGCTGTGGTTGTGGAATCCATAAAAAGATTTAATACAATTTTGCAAAATTCCACCATAACTCCTGCCACCGGTCCAAAAGCAAAAGAAGTAATCAATACCGGAATTTCGCTGAAATCCAGCTTATAAAATGCCGGTGCAAAGGGTACCGGAAATTCAAAAATCATTAATATTGCCGCAATGGCAGAAAACATTCCTATCATAGTCAGCTTTCTTGTGGTTAAAATTCTTTCTGTATTACCGTTTTTTTTCTTTTCTCTTTTTTCAATCAGTCTGGCAACAATAAAAATTACCATTACGATTCCTAAAAATTCCAGTACAAAAATTGCATTTTGTGTGATTTCTGTGATTAAATTATTCATTTTTCTTCTCCTCCTTGTTTCGAGGCTTTGCTATCTGTAGATAATTTTATCCTTGCTTGGAATAAACAATAGAAAAGCCCCGAATCCATAGATTCGGGGCATATAATTATCTATAAATAGTTTGTTTGACTAAATGCAAAATATAATCTCTTATTTTCTATTTTGCTTTGTCAAATTCTCTCTTCTCTCATCCAGACTATACTGTCGGTTTTGGAATTGCACCAAATCAGCCGCCTTTAGCGGGTCGCGGACTATTACCGCCGGTAGGGAATCACACCCTGCCCCGAAGAATTTTATTTATTTTACTTTGGTATTATAACTCTATGTAAGGCTTTATGCAAGGCTTATTTTCAAGGGTTTGCGCTCATACATTTCTCTAACGAGAAATTTCACAATAAGAAACATTCTAAAGCCTAACACACAAAAACCCCTTTACCGTATTTCACAGTAAAGGGGATAGAATGGGAGGGTCAAGTATGAGCTAAGCTTCATTTACTTATTGCTCATTTCATAACAAATGATTTCACTTGAGTTTACGTTATTTAATTCCTTCATGTATCGTACATGTATATTATATGTTTATTTTCTAGCCATTTCCATATCACTAATAATACAAAACATACACAAAACAATACTATTATTAACTAGCTTCCAAGGTATGTTTTTTAGTTCTGTATTCTCTTGGAGTCATCCTGTAACGCTCTTTAAATACCCGGTTAAATGTTCTCTGACTTTCAAATCCGCAGTCATAACATATATTTGTAATAGATTCTTTTGTTCCATCTAACATAGATACCGCATAATTCAAACGAACTCCATTTACATAACCTGTAAAATTACAGTGAAAGGTCTTGGAAAACACTCTGGATAAGACATACTTACTTACACCTAAATCATAAGACATTTGTTCCAATGAGATCTTATTTCTAAAATTCTTTGCTACATATTCTACAGATTTATACACCAAATCTTCGCTTCCTACCGTCTCTTTTGAAACCATCTCCATTTGTGAAAAAACATGAGCAAAAATCATTTGCACATATGCCTGAATCAATCGGGTATTGTTTCTTTCAACATCAACTAATGCTTTCACTGCTTTTACTATATCTATATGCAGGCATTCTTTATTAATCACAGGAGATATCGGACAATTCTTTTGTATTTCATCCATATAATTTGGAATAAGTTTTGGTGAAACCAACATATATAACGCTTTATTATCACCGCTTTGAAATACCTGGTAATGATGTATCAAATTCGGGAATACAATTGCAAAATCACCTTTTTCCATGTGATACAATTCCTGTCCAACGCCTAATTCCAGTGTCCCTTTTGTGATATAAACCATTTCTATTGCTTCATGGATATGAGGTGGAAAATGAGTAGGTTTTTTACACTCTATTATAAGATCACTATTTTTATTTTCATATGACAAAATCATGATATCAACTCCCGTCTTACGCAAAAATTGTCTACTATTTAATCATTTATGACAAGAAAAATCAGTTACAAAACGTTATACTGAACTTGTAAAAAACACAAGGAGGTAAAAATTATGTTAAACAGATTCGTAAATTATTTAAATACTGTAATGTTTTTCTATGCTGACTACTTTAAAAACGGTTACCGTATGTAGTTAAAGCGTTCCCGGAAATCACCTAAATACTTTATTAACCAATAACAAAGGAATAAGAAATATCTTTTTCTGCATTGATATGATATGCAGATTCTACATCACTTCCCCAGCTGTCTATTCCACCTACGCCACGAACGGCACCATAGATACAAAGAACTGTCCTTCTTGCAGGCGGCAGTTCCTCATGATGAGTTGCATTTTCAATCTCACTTGCTGTATATGGCAGACAGGAGAAAGAAAATGCATTTCCTGATTTTTCAAACACTAATTCCTGTTCGCGTAAATCTCTTCTGCTGTTATCCAAACTTTTATGACGGTAAACCTTTACATAATTTGTATCCATATGCATTCCACATTCCTGAGGAACCAGATATGGAGTAAGTGATAAATCATCTACTGTAAAGACTCCTTTAGCTGCACCTTTTTTGCGATCGGGATAAGTTTCTCCTGATAATCCATCATATTCATATCTGTCTGCTAATGTTGGCATGATAAATCTCATTCCAAAAACAGGTAGCTGTGGTAAACCTTCTACTCCAAAATAGTGTACATCAACTTTAATCTTTCCACATTCATTCACGGTATATGCCACTTCTACTTTTGTAACCGGTGTTGTAAGTGTTTCATATAAAAAAATGACTTTCATCTCTTTTGCATAAACATCTCCGCCATAGCGGTTATTATCCGGAGCACAAGGTTTTCCCTGAGAAACTCCATCCATAATTACCTCTACGTCTTTGCAGCTGATAAACATATCCGCTGCCAACCAGCTTCCGCTCTTCAAGTGAAAACTGCTTCCTCTGTCATTATCTGTTAAAGCTCTCCAAAAGGTTGGTTTTGGACATCGATACAACCATTCATAGCCCTCTTTTGCCAGAGACTCTAAGCCTCCCTGTGCATAAGAGAAAATGTAATCAAAGCCTTTTCCATGAACACCAAGTGTAAAATCACCATATACGACTCTAAGTGGTAAATTATTTGTATAATCCATAGTAATACCTCACTTCCTGCATTGCCGGTTTTTCTTTACGATCTGCAAAAACAATACCATTTCCTGAAAATTCATAATCTGCCGGTCTGTCATCAAAATCTCCACCATAACGAAGTACTTCTTTTCCTGTAATTTCATCTGTTACATACAAAGCCTGATCGATAAAGTCCCAAATATATCCGCCCTGATACATTTCATATTTATCAAGTAAAGCCATATAACTTCCAAGTCCTCCCATGGAATTTCCCATGTCATGCATGAACTCACATAAAATATATGGTTTTTTAGGATTATTACTTAAATATTCCTCAACCTCTGCCGGTTTTGCATACATACGGCTTTCTATATCTGAAATGGTGTCTTCATAAGCTCTGTTATAATAAGAACCTTCATAATGTACCAGTCGTCCATCATTTTTCTCTTTAAAGTAAACGTTCATTGCTTCTATATTATCACCGGCATAAGATTCATTTCCCAAAGACCAGAACAATACAGATGTATGGTTTTTAAATGTTTCAAAATTTGCTCTTGCTCTGTCTATTACAGCTTCTTTCCACTGTGGAACAGACCCCGGAACATTGCAGGAAGGTTCGATTGCACCAAGCTTCTGGAAAGAGCCATGACTTTCCAAGTTTGTTTCTGACATCAAATAGATACCATTCTCATCACACATATAGTACCAGGGAATTTGATCCGGATAATGACAGGTTCTAACAGAATTGATATTATTTCTTAAGATACATTTCATATCCGATTCCATTTCTTCCATTCCAATGCATCTTCCTGTTTTCGGATTCCATTCATGACGGTTCACACCTACGATAACAAGTCTCTTCCCATTCAGATACATTACCTTGTCTATCATTTCTAATCTTCTGAAGCCTACCTTATATGGCACTACTTCTATCAGTTCACCATTTTCATCAAGCACTTCCACATAAACTGTATATAAATATGGATTGTGATTATCCCAGGCATTTACCTGCGAAAAGTCAGCTTTTACATTAGCTGAATAACATTCATCATTTTTATTACAAGATACTGTTTCTCGCATAATTACTTCCTGATTTCCAGCTTTCACAATCACATTAACTTTAATTTTTTCATTATGCACATTTGATAACTTTACATCTACTGAGATGCTGCCGCTAACGTTATCAGAATTTAATACCGGCTGAATCCACAAATCTTCTACATGTGTATCCGGTTTTGCTTTTAATGTAACATTTCGAAAGATTCCAAAGAAACGGAAGAAATCCTGATCTTCTAAAAAAGCAGCTGTACTCATTTTGTACACTTCTACTGCTAAAACATTGTCTTTTTCTTTTATGTATGGTGTCAGTTCAAATTCTGAGGGTGTAAAACTATCTTCTGCATAACCTACAAATTTTCCATTTAACCACACATACATTGCCTGCTCTACGCCTTCAAAACAGATAGTAATACGTTTATTCAACATCTGTTTATCCAAGTCAAATCTCTTTACATAGGACCCAACAGGATTATAATCTGCCTCACTGAACATTCCTGCTCCATCACCGGCATTTTCAATACTGTAAGCACCTCTCCGATAGGACTTACCTTCCCACGGATACATGGTGTTAATATATCTGATTTTATCGTATCCCGCCAATTCAATATGACCCGGAACCATAATCTTTTCGAAATCATCTTTAGAATAATCCTCTTTATAAAAGTCCACCGGTCGTACTTTTGCATTTTTACTAAAGAAGAAATCCCATTCTCCATTCAAGGATTGCTCCAAATGTTTATTTTTACTTTCTAAGTCTGCATAGGACATATAATATTCATGATCACTATGTGCTTCCAACTGATTTACTCGAAAAACTTCCGGATTATCCAGCCACTTAATATCTGCGTTCATATTTACCCCACTTTCTTTATAGCCCCTAAAGTTTCTAAACTACAGGGGCTATGCTACATTATCATTTCTTACTATTTATTTTCTCTTAATTTTCTATTCGCACCTTCCACATTCATGAATGAAAGAATAATTGTTATAAGTAAATCAAGGATGAATGGAAGCCACAAGTACATGAAGTACATCATATTGATACAGCTTTCGGGCTGAATGGAGGCATCTCCATTTATAAATCCACTTAAGGAAAGCATCCATCCAGAGATGGCTGTACCAAGACCACCACCAATTTTTACTCCTAAAGATGTACAGGAGTACATGGAACCATCAATTCTTTTTCCTTTTGTAAGGTATGTATATTCAGAACAGTTTGCAATTACCGCGTTCATATCTCCCTGCCATGGTCCCTGACCCAATGCTGCCAGCGCTGTGAAAAGTAACATTAATGGTACATTTCCCATATAACCGGCTACTGCTACTAACAAACGTCCTACGGTTGCAATCATGTAACTATATTTATTCAGCTTATACATACCATTCCATTTTGCTACTAAGTTTGGTGTGAATACCAAAGCAATGATAAGAGGAATATTAATTGCCCATGAGAATGCACCGAATAAATTCTTGTTACCAAGTACATAAGTCATGAAGTAGATACCTACACCAAGCATTGCTCCGTACAACTGCTGTAAAATATAAACTCCGCAAATCATTACGTAATATTTATTGGTAAATAAAAGCTTTGCAGATTCAATTAATGTTAAATTATCATCCTTTGGTGCATCGCCATCATCCGTTTCATTTAATTCTTCTTCCGAAAGCTCTTTTACAGAAAATACAGAAATTGTGTTTGTAATAATACCAAGGATACAGTAAATTAATGCGATATTTCTCCAACCTGCTGCTCCGCCGCCAAGTGCATCTACTGCACCAACTGTAATACTCTGAATCAACAAACTTGTACTAAATGCAAAGATGAATCGGAAAGATCCCATCTGCACACGTTCGCTGCTGTTTTTTGTTACCAGTGATGTTAATGCTGAATATGCAATATTATTTGCTGTATAGAATACTGCATTTAACAAAGTGTATGCGATAAAGAACCATGCATACTGTGCAAACTGACCCATATTCGTTGGAATTGCAAAGATTGCAAACAAAGTTGCTGCACATCCGAAGAATCCATAGAACATCCAAGGTCTTGCTTTCCCCATTTTGCTCTTCGTTTTGTCAATCATATTTCCAAAAAATACATCTGTTACACCATCAAGCAGTTTAGATGCGGCGATCAATGTACCAACAATACCTGCATCCAATCCAATGGTATTGGTTAAATAAATCATTACAAAGGATGTTAAAAATGCATAAACCACATTCCCTGCAATATCTCCCGAGCCGTAGCCCACCATGTTGTACCACTTTAAATACTTTCTCTCTTTCATATGTTACTCCTTTTCTTTTGCTCCTAATTTTTCTTTAGTGCCGTTCTTTTTGATAAATTAATTATAGAAAAATTTTTTTAAAAAACATATATCATACATTGGACAGAACATGCACAAAATGATACAATTACTGCAAGAAATGGCTACTTTTTATGTTTTTATGGCTACTTTGTCTATTTTTTTACCAGGAGGAACAATATGTATATAAACAGCGGGTATTTGAACAATACAATTTCAGATATAAAAGACAAGTCAAAACCTCTTATGGTTACAAGTTGTGGTACTTATCATTTATATACAAGACCAAAGCTTCCTACCTGGAGACCACGCGGGCGACTTGATTTTCAATTATTATATATTGCTGCCGGAAAAGCACATTTTCATATTGATGGTGAGGAAAAAATCGTAACAGCAGGGCACATGGTGCTCTATCGTCCAAAGGAACCACAAAAATATGAATATTATGGTGAAGACCAAACAGAAGTATATTGGGTTCATTTCACAGGCAGTAATGTAACTAATATTTTGCGTTCTTATGGATTAACTAAAGACAAAAAAATATTTTATTGCGGTTCGGGTCTAGAATACAAAAATCATTTCCGTTCCATGATTCAGGAATTACAAATGTGCAAAGATGATTATCAAGAAATGTTAGAAATCCAATTAAGACAAATTTTTATCAAATTGCATCGCTACTTTAATACGATTTCCAAAGTAGAGAACAGTCAGATTGCAGAGGATATCGACAAAGCCATGCTTTACTTTGCAGAACATTATAATGAAGATATTTGCATTGAAGATTATGCCGAAAAACATCACATGAGTACCAGTTGGTTTATAAGAAATTTCAAACAATACACCGGTTCAACACCCATGCAGTACATTTTATCCAAACGAATTTACAATGCCGAAACTCTTTTACAAAACGAGCACTATAACATAACTGAAATATCAAATATTATCGGCTATGATAACCCTTTATACTTTAGTAGAATTTTCAAAAAGGTAAAAGGGATTTCTCCTACAGAATATCGGAAACATATTATCCAAAAATCTACATAACATAACCAAGCATCACTAACAGCGGAAAGGAGTGTATCTATGCAAATCATTACTACGGGCAATCATCGGGAAGCAAAAGAACATGGAAGTTTTTCTTTTCCTGTATACATCAGTGTAGAGCAAATTCAAGCATATGAGCATGGTACCTTTCTATGGCACTGGCACCCGGAGATAGAACTTACCTGGATTATGTCCGGTGAAATGGAATATCAGATTAATGATACTACTTATAAATTATCCGCAGGTGAAGGTATCTTTGGAAACAGTAACTCATTACACACCGGTCGGAGAATCAATGGACAACACTGCACTTACCTGTCCATTACTTTTCATCCCCGTTTTTTATACGGATATGAAAACAGCATCCTCCAGACCAAATACGTTGGATTTATTACTGCAAATGAATCGTGGGCTTCTTTGCCCTTAAAACAAGATGTGAAATGGCAAGAAGAAATATTAGAAGCTATAAAAGAAATATATGAACTATCAAAAACACCGGAAGATGATTTTGAATTATCTGTACACAGAAAACTTATGTATATATGGCACAGACTTTATCTTCATTTTTCCACACAACCGGATAATATGAATAAGTCCTTTATTCATATTCAAAGACTTCGTGAACTTCTTAAATTTATTCACGAAAATTATACTGCCGAAATATCACTGGATGATATTGCGGACGCTATTTCCTTAAGTAAAAGTGAATGCTGCCGTTTTTTCAAAAAGCATATGGATATGACTATTTTTGATTATATTTTATATTATAAGATACAAAAAAGCCTTCCTATGTTATCGAAGGACCAAAGTATTACCGATACCGCTTTATCCGTAGGTTTTTCCAGCACCTCTTATTACACACAGATTTTCAAAAGATATATGAATTGCACTCCCTTGCAATATAAAAAATCCTTACTAAAAAATTAAATTCAGGCAGAGCTATCCAACGTATATTAAACTTTTTTCACACAAAAAGTGCCGAACAAAACATCGGCACTTTCTTTCTATTATTTTTCTGAAATATGTTCCCTATAAAACTTAATTTTAGGTTCTGTCCCCGATGGCCGTACAATTAGAGAAGAACCATTTTGAAACCATATTTTCACAACATTTGCTTTAGGCAGATTTCCCTCTGTTTTCATATAATCTTTATAACGATTTATCCCGCCGCCAAATTCTTCTAAGTATTTCGTTTCTTCTATTCTTTTTCTTAGAGACTGCATATAATATTCTGCATCTCTTTCATCAAAATTCTGAGTCTGTGTAACACTTTCATAATATCCATACTTCTGATATAACTCTTCCAGTCTGTCCCACAAACTTTTCCCCTGCTTTTTGTATTTATCTGCCATTTCACAAATAAGCATAGATGCTCCCACAGCATCCTTATCCCGCACATAGGGGCCAATCAGATACCCACAGCTTTCTTCCACTCCTAAGACAAATCTATCCAATTCTCCCCTTTGTTCTAATTCTCCAATCTTTTCTCCAATATATTTAAAGCCTGTCAATGTATCAATAACTTCAGCATTATAATCTTCAGCAATTCTTCTTACCATTTCCGTTGTTACAATAGTTTTTATAATGACCGGTTTCGTCTGTAAGGTGCCTTTCTCTTTTCTTGTTCTAAGAATATAATCCAGCAGCAAAACTCCTACCTGATTTCCATTTAATCTTTGATAATTCTTACCTTTTTTTGCCACTACACCTACACGATCACTGTCCGGATCTGTTGCAAGAAATATATCAGCAGCCATTTCTTCACATAATTTGATTCCTAATTCCATGGCTTTATCATCTTCCGGATTCGGATATGGACACGTGGGGAAATCGCCATCCGGTTCACTTTGTTCTTTTACTATATGAATCCCGGTAAATCCTTTTTCTTCTAACACCTTAGTTACGCACAACTTCCCTGCCCCATTCAAAGGAGAATAAATTATATTCAAAACTGAGTCCACTTTTCTTTCTAATCCATAAGATAAAATTTCCTCGCAAAAATCATCCTGCATTTTATTAGAAATATATCTGATTTTTCCCAAACTCCTATATTCCTCAAACGAAGCACCTTTTTCAGGAACCCATTTATTTTCCCTAAAAATCTCCTGTTGAATCGCTTTGGCAACTTTCCCGGTAATCTGACAGCCATCTTCACCATAGACCTTATATCCATTATATTCTTTGGGATTGTGGCTTGCTGTAATACACACACCCAAATCACATTGCTGTTTTCTGATAACAAAGGATAGAAATGGTGTGGGCATTAGGGTTTCGCTGATGTAAACTACACATTCCTTCGAAGCAAAAACTTTTGCCGTTTCCCTTGCAAATTCTTCTGATTGATTTCTACTGTCGTAACAAATAGCAATCTTAGGTTGTTGGCATCTTTTTTTAATATATCCGGCTACGCCTAAAGTGGCTTCCCGTACATTTTCTATATTCAAGCAATCGGGGCCTTCTCCCATAACAGCTCTTAATCCCCCGGTACCAAATTTTAAATTCATTCTGTTTTCCTCTATTTTCCTATCTTCCACACTATTTTTACAGCTTCCCATTTTTTACTTCTTCAAGCTTCACTTAACAAAAACTGTACTCTTCCGTGTACCTCATAAATTCCTGCACCTTTAGGAATATAGATACTGTCGCCCTCTTTCATTTCCACAGCCATATCTTCATAAGTTAAAGTTCCGCTGCCTTCCAACACCAATAAGGATTGATGTGCATCACTGGCACTTTTTTTCAACCCTGTTTCTATCTCAATACGGCTGACTTGAAAATATGGACAACGTACCAATAATGTTTTATAGTATCCATTTTTCAGAGTTCTCTGTCCTATAGGGTGATGCCCCTGCAATGGTGGCATAAATCCTGTTACTTCTTCAGCCTGTTTAATATGAAGTGGTCTGAAATTTTTTGTTTCATCCTGTCTGTGATAATCATATATCCGATACGTAATATTAGAATTTTGCTGCACTTCTGCTACTTTAATTCCTTCTCCAATAGCATGTAACAATCCCGCCGGAATATAGAATACATCCCCCTTCTTTACAGGAACTTTCTGACACACTTCCAAAATCGTATCATTTTTAATTCTCTTAATAAATTCATTTGCTGATATCTTATGTTTCAATCCATAATATAAAAATGCTCCCGGTTCACAGTCCAACACATACCACATCTCTGTTTTGCCACTACTGTTCTCATTTTCTCTAGCATAATCATTTCCCGGATGAACCTGTACTGATAAATTTTTTTTAGCTGTAATAATTTTTACCAAAAGAGGACTACTATCTATCCCTTTATGAAGATCTGACAACATCCAATCCTCAGTTCCCCAAATATATTGCTTCCGAATGGGTTCCAGTTTCCTCGGTGTATTATCTTTCATCTTACTACGATATCTCCTGTCTCATATTTATCCCTAAACCATCGGTAAGTTTCTTTCAATCCGTCTTCCAATGTAATTTTCGGTTTCCAACCAAGAGCTTTGATGCGACTGATATCCGTTAGTTTTCTCATAGTTCCATCCGGTTTACTTGCATCCATTAAAATCTCCCCTTCAAATCCAACAGTTTTTTTCACTAATTCTGCCAGTTCTAAAATAGTGACTTCTTTTCCATACCCTACATTAAAGAAATCATCACCTTCATAATTATCCATAAGGAACAGACAGGCATCTGCCAAATCATCTACATTTAAAAATTCCCGCAAAGGTTTCCCACTTCCCCAGATAGTAACTGTAGACTCTCCTTTCATTTTTGCTTCATGAAATTTCCGCATTAATGCAGGTAACACATGGGAATTTTCCAAAGAAAAATTATCATTGATTCCATACAAATTACAAGGCATCACACTAATATAATTAGTTCCATACTGTTTGTTATAATAGGAACACATCTTTAGTCCTGCAATCTTTGCCAAAGCATAAGCTTCATTGGTTTTTTCCAAATAATCACTTAACAGATATTCTTCCTTAATAGGCTGCGGACACTGCCTTGGATAAATACAGGAGCTTCCTAAAAACAATAGTTTCTGCACCTTATTCTTATATGCCGCATCAATTACATTACATTCTATCTGTAAATTTTTCATAATAAAATCTGCCGGATAAGTATCGTTTGCATGAATTCCACCTACTTTGGCAGCTGCCAGAATGACATAATCCGGTTTTTCAGTTTCAAAAAATTTTTCCACCTCTGCCTGTCTGGTCAAATCCAATTCCGCGTGAGTTTTGGTAATGATATTAGTAAATCCTTCTTTCTCCAATTTTCTCACAAGAGCAGAACCTACCAAACCTCTGTGGCCTGCCACATATATTTTTTTACTTCTATCTAAAGGTTGCATATTATTCTCTTTTTCTCCTTGTTCTAAAATCATCTTATACGTTGTGCTTCTAATTCTGTTTTATTTTAAAACACCTGCGATATCAGAATTTTTTACTAATTCCATATCATGCTCTGTCATAATTTTTACTAATTCTTCAAAGGAAGTCTTTCTTGGATTCCAACCAAGCACTGTTTTGGCTTTTGTAGGATCTCCCAACAATAAATCAACTTCTGCAGGACGGAAAAATTCTGCGGAAACCTCTACCAGCACTTTCCCGGTAGCTTTATCAATTCCCTTTTCCTCTATCCCTTCACCTTCCCATAAAATATCAACTCCTGCTGTTTTAAAAGACGCAGTTACAAATTCACGAACCGTGCGGGTTTCTCCGGTAGCAATGACATAATCATCCGGAGTATCCTGCTGTAAAATCATCCACATACATTCCACATAATCCTTGGCATATCCCCAATCACGTTTGGCGTTTAAATTCCCAAGATATAATTTATCCTGTTTCCCCGCCAAAATATTAGCAACTCCCAAAGTAATTTTTCTGGTAACAAAGGTTTCTCCTCTTCGTTCTGACTCATGATTAAAAAGAATTCCGTTTACAGCATACATACCATAAGCTTCCCGATAATGCTTTGTCATCCAGTAACCATATAATTTTGCCACAGCATACGGTGAGCGGGGATGAAACGGTGTCGTTTCTCTTTGCGGAATTTCTTCTACTTTCCCATATAACTCTGATGTTGATGCCTGATAAATTCTGGTTTTTTCCGTCAATCCTGCAATACGGACCGCTTCCAAAATTCTAAGAACACCGATTCCGTCCGCATTAGCAGTGTATTCCGGTTCTTCAAAAGAAACCGCTACGTGTGACTGTGCTGCCAAATTATAAATTTCATCCGGCTGTATCTCAAACATAAGACGAACCAGATTCATGGAATCGGTCATATCTCCATACACCAATTTCAATTTTTCATTTTCTTTCGCTGTCTCTTCTAATAAATGTGCAATTCTTGCAGAAGTATTGGTGGAACCTCTACGAAACAATCCATATACTTCATATCCTTTTTCTAATAAAAACTCGGCCAGATAAGAACCATCCTGTCCTGTAACTCCTGTGATCAATGCTGTTTTCTTCATTTTATTTTCATCCTCTTTTCTATAATATATTTACCAACTCAATTTCATCCCAGTTAAATGTAATTCTATTGATATCCTCATTTCCGTTGCTTTTTCCCACGTGCATTTCAATATATTCAAAATCACTGTATGCTTTGATTGCGTGTCTCTGATTTTTACGAATACAGATTGCTTTTCCCGGTTCCAATAACATCTTATTTCCTTCCAGTATTAATTCTCCTTTTCCACCTAATATCGTCCAAATTTCATCTCTATTCTGATGGAAATGATAGCTTGAATTCATTCCGGAGTATATTTTGATTTTTCTGGTTAAAGTAGAAACTCCGTCATTTTGGGATTCATGCAAGGTTTCTAAGGTTCCCCATCTGCGTTCTTCATATTTGGAAGTATATGCTATTGCATTCGTTACTTCTTTGACTCTTGCAGCTTCATTTTTATCCGCTACTAAGATTCCCTCTTTCGATGCAACCACTACCATATTTTTTGCTCCCATAACAGTTACCGGAATTTCCAATTCATTAATTACCTGTGTATCCATACAGTTTTCATCCAGAATTACATTTCCTTTGGTATCTGTATTCATCTGCTCTGCCATAGCATCCCAGGTTCCCAAATCTTTCCAAAATCCTTCAAATTTTACTGCTACTAATTTATCTGTCTTTTGTAATACCTCATAGTCGAAACTAATTTTAGGAAGTTTATGATACTCCCGAAACATTTCATCATAATTTTCTGAAACCCCATACCGGGAAACCTTTTGTAGCATATCTCCAATCTTTACACAAAACACTCCGCAGTTCCATAGAGCCTCCTGCCCTATGAGCCCCTCTGCTCTTTCCTCTGTAGGTTTTTCTTCAAAACCTTTCACCCAAATATAATTTTCTTCCTCTTCCTCCGGCAAAATATAACCATATTTTGTTGCCGGATATGTTGGAACCACACCTAACAGTCCTACGTTTGCCTGGGTCTTTTTCACTATGGCTTCTAACTGTTTTATATTTTCAAAATATTTCTGTTCCGTATACGGATCTACCGGAAGAAAGGCAACGTAATCTTCCCTGCCGGCTCCCATATTACTGTGAAGAAATGCACAGGACAACATTACTGCCGGAAAAGTATCTCTTGCTTCCGGCTCCACCACAATCCCCTTCGGTTTAATCTGACTATGAATCAATTCCATCTGATTTTCACCTGCCGTGATAACTGTATTTTTTGCCATTCCTGCTTCCTCTAACTGTTCCCATACTCTTTGCAGCATAGAACAGGAATCCATGGAATTATTTTCTTTATTAACAAGTTTCAAATATTGTTTTGGTCTGGTATCACTGGAAAGAGGCCATAACCTTTTTCCGCTTCCACCGGAAAGTAATACATAATACATATCTTTATCCTTTCTCTTTACGATTTCCTTTTTGTTATATTTTCTTAATATTAATTTGCATTGTTTTTACAAGTATTATTTTGTTCTTGCTTTTCATAATATAGTCCTGTATATTCATATTAACAAGTTATGATATTGCTATAAACAAGTATTATATTGCTTTTGCATTGAGGTTATTATGAAAAACATTTTTGATACATTCCCTGATTCTTATATCGAAAGTTCCAAACGAATGATCCAGACTCCCAGTCCTATTGCCCGCTCTACCTTTTTCTATGTGCAAGAAACCGGATATCTGAAACTACGTGAAAGCCATCGTGCTTCCAGAAAAAATTTAGATTCCTACCTTATCGTACTGGTACTTTCCGGTAGCGGAATCTTAATGTATGAAAACAAAACTTTTACATTAACAAAAGGGGCATGTTTTTTCATTGACTGCATGACACCTTACTTTCACCAAAGTAACTCCGATGATCCTTGGGAATTAATCTGGGTACATTTTAGCGGTGCAACCACACCTGAATACTACCGTTTCTTTTCCGGCTTATCTTCGCCGGTTTTAATGCCAGGCTCTTTTGAAGAACTATACCAAAAATTTACCAGCCTTCTGGATGTAAATAAGACCTCCGATTTATCCTCTGAAATCGCCTCCTCCAGACTGATTATGGATATTCTCTCTATTTTATTGCAAGAGATTATTAAACCCAAAGAATCTCCCATCTCCCATAAAAGGAATTTAGAAAATGTCCGCAATTATCTGGATGAACATTATACGGAAAAGTTTTCTTTAGATGAACTGGCAGAAGAATTTTTTATAAGTAAATACTACTTATGCAGAGAGTTTAAAAATCTGTATGGTATCACGTTAAATCATTACGTTATTGCCAAAAGAATTACTCTGGCAAAAAAATTGCTTCGTTTTTCTCCTTATACTTTAGAAGAAATTGCCCTTGAATGCGGTTTTTATGATGCCAGCTATTTCAACAAGCAATTCAAAAAATCTGAAGGTATTAGTGCATCTGATTTTCGCAAAAAATGGATTAATTAAATCTATTATTGTATCCTTGATAAAGAAATTGCCGGGCAATCCACAAAACCCGGCATTCTCTTTCCTAATATTTTTTTGACAATCTAACCATTGATCATGAATTTCATCAGCTTTTCAGCATCAGCATGATTAGAAGTGATAATCTCAATTGATGGAATTGTACAATTTGCCAAAACCTTAACAAACGATACGTACTGTGAAAGCTTAGATTTAAGATTATATCGATCTCCCTGCTCTGTTACCAGTTCTACTTTCCCTTCACATCCTTCTATTGTTTTTAATAACTTATCTACATTTGCTACATTTGTAAGTTTCATATTATGTGCTCCTTTCATTGAACATTAATTTAATTATTCATCATATATCTCATTAACTTTTGAGTATCTGCATGATTTGAAATCACAAGCTGAACGGATGGAACTGTGCAGTTTGAAAAAAATCTTACTAGTGATACATATTGGGAAAGTGTAGATTTTAAGTTAAATCTGTCTCCTTGTTCTGTAATCAGTTCTACTTTTCCTTCACATTTGTTAATGGTTTCAAAAAATTTTTCTACGTTTGTAATATTGGTTACTGTCATGATGCAAGCTCCTTTCGTTTAGTGTTTTTTACTTCCTCTTTACAACTATAATATATATTCTTTTTTTCTTTATCACAATAAATATATATGGTATTTTTATAAGGATATTGCTTTTCTTTTTTGCCTATATATACCGTTATTGTACAAAACATACACTTTTTTGAATAAATAAGAAAATGCCGGGATTCAATCCCCGGCACTCTCTTAATATTATTTTGACAATCTAACCATTAATCATGAGTTTCTTATTTTGTAATGATATTGCTTTTATGCAAAAACAGATTAATCAAATCTGAAATTTTTAATTACCTTTACCACTCCCGGTAGAGACTTATATTCTTCTGCTTTACCGGATGAATCAATCACCATAATATTCTGACATCCAGCAAGATGCCCACTTTGAATTCCACTAACCGAATCCTCCACAATCATACATTCTCCGATGTCTATTCCAAGTTTTCGGGATGCATCCAAAAACATTGCTACTTTATTTTCATAGCTTCCATCGTCATATACAATATCTTTCGGTTCTATCCATTTTGACAATCCAAACTCGTTCACAAAAAAATCAATATTAGCTTTAATAGAAGCACTTGCAATCGTAAAAGGGATACCTTTCTCTTTCAGATAATCAAAAAATTCTACAGCTCCATCCACCAAATGGAAGTTCGCTTTATCCTCCAAACAGAATCGACGATAAAACTCTTCTTTTAATTCGGAATATTTCTCAAGCTCTTCTGCATTTCCTACTCTTCCCAACAAATAGGATATTATTTTCTGATTTGGAACTCCATTAAAATGTTCCAACAACTCTTCCTCTGTAATACCTTGTCCTCGAATCATTTTAGATATTTCACCCCAGGCCAAAATATGTTTATCATTATCAAAAAACAAGGTTCCATTAAAGTCGAAAATGACGCCTTTATATGCTCCGTTCATGCTTCCTTCCTCTTTATCATTTTAACTGTTATATTACACTACTTTCATTCCACCATACTTGCGTACCTTAAGAACTACACACGCTCAACCATCTTACAAATTATAAACTATTTATAAATCTCACAAAGGCTTTCTTACCCTCTTCATTACGTTTATATACACCCGCGTCTTCTAAAACTTTAGTAAATACATTACCGATTTCTGTATGAAGAATGTCCATTACATTATCCGCGTTGATATCTTCATATTTCGGAAGGAATTCTTCTGCCCAGTCTGCATGTTTTTCTAACATTTCAATGCTTCTGATATCTTTACCTGTAAGAATGGCATCTGCCAAAACTTCCATTTCCTGTTTTAATCTTGCCGGTAAAATCGCAAGCCCCATAACTTCAATCAAACCGATATTTTCTTTTTTAATATTATGTAATTTTGCATGTGGATGATAAACACCAAGTGGATGTTCTTCTGTCGTAATGTTGTTACGAAGAACCAAATCTATTTCAAAATTATCACCACGTTTTCTTGCAATCGGAGTAATAGTGTTGTGCGGCTCATTATCTGTGTAAGCATAAATAAATGCATCTTCGTCTGTGTACTCTCTCCAAGTATCCAAAATCTTATCAGATAAAGCAATAATTCTGTCCGTGTCTTTACCGGAAAGACGGATTACGGACATCGGCCATTTTACAATTCCTGCTTTTACATCTTCAAAACCTTCTACTGTAAATTCTGTCTCCACAGGAGCTTTTGCCATGGCAAATTCATAATTACCACCCTGGAAATGATCATGACTTAAAATAGAACCTCCTACAATGGGAAGGTCTGCATTAGAACCTACAATGTAGTGCGGGAACTGTTTTACAAAATCAAACAATTTACAAAAAGTATCATGTTCAATCTTCATAGGAATATGTTTGCTGTTAAATACGATACAATGTTCGTTGTAATATACGTATGGAGAATACTGGAATCCCCAGGTACTATTATTGATTTCAATTGGAATAATTCTGTGATTCTGTCTTGCAGGATGATTTACTCTACCGGCATAGCCTTCGTTTTCCATACAAAGAAGGCATTTCGGATACCCTGCCTGTTTTGCTAATTTTGCTGCTGCAATAGCTTTAGGGTCTTTTTCCGGCTTAGATAAATTAATGGTAATATCAATGTCTCCATATTCTGTAACTATAGACCATTTCTTATCTTTACATACACGATACCTTCT
>JAFZGJ010000059.1 GCA_017555455.1 Lachnospiraceae bacterium | reverse complement strand
GTGTTTCTCACCAAACAACTTTAGATATTCCAACGGATTCTACTACTTTAATATATGAAACTGCCTGCCATTTGTTCAAAGAATTGTGGAATGGGACTCCCATCCGCCTTTTGGGAATCCGCACCTCCAAGCTATGCCACCACTCAGAACCGATACAGCTGAGTTTGTTTGATATGATGGATCCGAATTCGGTTAATGTTAACACCACAAAGCATAAAATTTCTGATTCAAATATTTTCCCGGCAAATACTACGACAGCATTATATCGCAAAGAGAAACAGGAAAATTTAGACAAAGCACTTGATAAAATAAAAAATAAATATGGAAAAGATGCTGTTATTCGAGGTAGTCTTTTAAAAGAAGATAAGAAAAAGTAACTGCTAACGGGAAATCAAAAAGGGGCTGCTACAACAGCCCCTTAATTTCACACCAAACTTAACTACTTCTTCCTTACAGAATACCCGAACTTTCCAAGCTCTTCCCCGAGGGAAAAATAAGTTCCGTGGGAATATGCAATAGGTTTGCTATATTCCAAATGAAATTTCCCTTTTTTATCCATATATTTTTCATCAGCACGGACATTCACTACTTCCGCAATAAACATGTGATGAGTCCCTAATTCTTTAATCTCTGTTACTTTACATTCTATATTAATTGGACTTTCTGCAACTGCAGGTACAGATACTTTTTCTGAAGGAATAGGTGTCAGATTCATCTTTTCCCATTTATTTACGTCCTTACCACTGACAACACCACAATAATCCGTTGCCTTTAACAGCTCCTCCGTGGTCAGGTTTATTACAAATTCTCCCGTTTCCTTTAACATATGATGGGAATATCTTTCCGGTCTGACAGAAATTGACACCATGGCAGGATCACTGCATATGGTTCCTACCCATCCTATGGTTATCAAATTCGGTACCCCATCCTTACCCTGACAGCTTACCAACACTGCCGGCAATGGATATAACATGTTTCCCGGTTTCCAATTTTGTTTTGCCATATTTCTCTCCTCTAAAATAACGGTATTCCCATAGCCTCAAAAATCTGCAGTGCAACACTTGCTACAGCTGTTATAAACCCTAATACCGCAAACACAAGCACAGGTTTGGTAGTTTTCTTCGCCACTTCTTCCTGGGCCTTCATAATATCATCCGCTTTATTTCCTACTTCTTCTACAACTACAGCCTGTACATTACGATAAACCTTTACATTTTCTTTATGCAAAAAATCATCCGCCTGTTTAAACCATTGGGACACTTCCTGCTGGTTTTTTTCCAATGCATCTGTCAACTGGCCCACTGTTTCCTGCATTTTCACAACCTTTTCTTCCATCTGCTCCATCGTCAAAACAGCTGTTTCTACTGCTTTCTTAGCTTCTGCCTTCTGCGCCTCGGTATCTAACTGTATATCAGAAATTTTAGCCGTACTTTCTTTTGCCATTTTACGGAAGTTTTCAGTACTTTCTACCATTAAATCATGAAGATTTTGTGCTGTCTGAGTATTGGTCATCTGAATCTTACGCATTTCCTGAAGACATTTTTCATATTCAGTAACCTGTTCCCTAAGCCTTTTTAATTCCTTTTCCTCTGCTACGGAATTCGCCTTAATTACTTCTCCGGCTATAAATTTCTGTGCTAATCTATCAATAAAATTATCCATAATAAAACCTCCAAACAAAGTTATTTACTGTATTCTATCACATTTCTTATTTTTTTACAATTTTCTTTATTTTTTGTGCAGTTTGCACATTTTTCTATGTGCGTTTTTTCTTTTTTTGTCATTATTCACTCAGTTTTCATATGTTGTTCATATTTTATTCATATTTATCTGTTAGAATAAAATTAACATAAAGAAGACACTATAGATGAATTTTTTCATAATAGCCCGGGTATCCATTGTGGTGCCTGGGCACTCCTCATTTATAGAGAAAAAAAGGTTCAGCCTATAGGCTGAACCTTTAATTCATATCTCTAATCTGTTCATTTAAATGCAACATTCTGGCATCCGCATCCGAAATCAAATTGGCGCACTCTACTAATTCATCCTTAATATACTGCGGTACGTTACCTTCAAACTTATAATTAATCTTATGTTCCAAGCTTGCCCAGAAATCCATGGCAACAGTACGTATCTGTATCTCTACCTTCGCATGAACGATTCTGTCCGAAAGATAAATAGGAACCGTAATCAGCATATGATAACTCTTATACCCGCTGGGCTTAGGATTTTTAATATAATCCTTAATTGCCAATACTTTAATATCATTTTGGTTACTAATCATTTCAGCAATCCGATAAATATCGGAAGAAAAGGAACAAATAACACGAATACCCGCAATATCATTTACATATTCCACCATATTCTCAATGGTAGATTCATACCCGTTCCTCTTTAATTTTTTTACAATACTTTCCGAACTTTTAATTCTGGACTTAATATGTTCAATGGGATTATATCTGTGTACGTGCTGAAACTCATCATTCAGAATCTCCAGCTTCGTTCCAATTTCCTTTAATGCAGAATTATAGATTAAAATAACCTCAGTCCAGCTTTCTATCGGTGTATTTGCTTTTGTTATACTTTCCATTCCCTCTCCATTCTTATTCCAATGCTTTCCCCACTTAGTTGTTTTCCTTTTATTATTTTACCACACTTTCCTCTATTTTTGTTGTATATTCCATTATTTTATAAAACTTTAACCTTTATGATTTTTTCTTTTTTTGTTATACTTCATGTTATATATGTTAAGGAAGGAAACGCTTATGAGAATCTGGTTTAAATTATGGAAAGACAATCATTTATTACAGGACACTACCATTGAAGATTATTCCGCAGAAACCCGTACCCATAAAATTTTCAATGCTTTGGATCAATGTTGTTATGAATTCAACCTTTCCAAACCCATTTGGCTGGATTCTACAGTCCGGGATTTCAAGCGCCACGCCCGTGCCCGCTTTACCCCGGATGCTTTCGTGGAAGAAATTGAATTTGACTACTTAGAAATTCATGTTATCGAAGAAGACTAAAAAAGACCGCAACTGCGGTCTTTTTATATATTATGCTTCGTATCCGTTCGGGTTATTACTCTGCCATCTCCAGGAATCTTCACACATTTCCTTAATTCCGTTTTCTGCTTCCCAACCTAATTCTTCTTTTGCTTTTGAAGCATCTGCATAACAGGTAGCAATGTCTCCCGGTCTTCTGTCTTTGATAACATAGGGAACCTTGATATTATTAGCTGCTTCAAAATTTTTCACAATATCAAGAACACTGTAACCGGTTCCTGTTCCCAGATTGTAGATATTTAGTCCTGCTTTTTCTTCAATTTTCTTTAAAGCCTTTACATGACCTTTTGCCAAATCTACTACATGGATGTAATCTCTTACTCCGGTTCCGTCATGAGTATCATAATCGTTACCGAATACTCCAAGCTCTTTTAATTTACCAACCGCAACCTGTGTTACATATGGCATTAAATTGTTTGGAATACCATTTGGATTTTCTCCCATAGTTCCGCTCTTATGAGCTCCTATTGGATTAAAGTATCGAAGAATTACCACATTCCATTCCGGATCTGCTTTCTGAATATCACTTAAAATTTGTTCCAGCATTGATTTTGTCCAACCGTATGGATTGGTACAGGTTCCCTTTGGACATTCTTCAGTAATAGGAATAAATGCCGGATCGCCATATACGGTTGCAGAGGAAGAAAAGATAATATTTTTACAATTATGTTTTCTCATAACATCCACCAATGTTAAAGTTCCTGCAATATTATTTTCATAATATTCCCAAGGCTTTGCAACAGATTCACCAACAGCTTTTAACCCAGCAAAATGAATACAGGAATCAATACTTTCTTTTGTAAAAATTTCTTCTAATGCTTCACGATCTAAAATATCAGCTTTGTAAAAAGGAACTTTCTTTCCCGTAATTGCCTCTACTCTTTCTAAAGATTTTTCACTGGAATTACACAAATTATCCATAACCACTACATCATAACCTGCATTCTGTAACTCCACTACTGTGTGACTACCGATATAACCGGCTCCGCCTGTAACCAAAATTGCCATATCCATTCCTCCTGTTTATTCTATTCTTTTTACCATAATTTTTTAGGATATAAACCTTCCTCTTTCAATTCCGCAATGGAAGCTTTTACAAAAGGTTTATCTTCCTGATAAGTCACTCCAAACCATTTATCTTTGGAAGAAAGTACTTCTACAGTCGCCAGCCTTTTCTTTAACAGCTTATCCACTTCCGTAGGAATCAGACATTCCGCTTTTAACGGATTCTTAGCTACATCTTCCTTAAAGAATCTATCCAAGGCTTCTTCAAACAATTCAAAAACACTGGGATAGAATGCCCACATATTCATAGACACCAGGCTATCCACAGAAACCTCTGTATAAGTTGCTCCGTCATCCTCCGTAAAGGCAGCTCCGGTTTCCGTTTTTATAATCTTGGTACGTTCTACAATATCTTCCAAAAAACCTTGCTCATTGGTGACACAAATTCCACGGGCAACGCTTCCTTTATCCGTCAGAGTATTTTTCAACTCATAACCTACCATAGCATAAGGAGGCACTGCTCCATCTTCATGACTTGTCAGATATTCATATAAAGTAACATAGGCACTTTTTCCGTAATAATCATCTGCATTGATAACTGCAAAAGGCTCATTTACTACACCTTTGCAGCACTGTAATGCGTGAGTGGTTCCCCAAGGTTTTACACGTTCCGAATCCATCTCAAATCCTTCCGGAACATCTTTAATATCCTGAAAAACATATTCCACTTCCATATGTTTGCTGATAGGGTCTCCTACCAGACTTCGGAAATCAGCTTCGTTCTCTTTTTTAATAATGAATACCACTTTGCCAAAGCCGGCACTTAACGCGTCATAAATAGAAAAATCTATAATTTTATGTCCTTCATCATCAATGGGGTCAATCTGTTTTAAACCGCCATATCTGCTTCCCATACCTGCCGCTAATATTACCAATGTTGGTTTCTTCATTTCTTATCCTCCTAATTGTAAATCCTTTTCCCTTCCGTCTTCAACCTCGTTTTGTTATAAAGACCCTTCAAAATGTTATATGTAATTAGTATACTATTTTTTTCGCTATTTTCCAACCATTCTTGCAAAATAACTCCTGCAAAATAACTTTCCTAGACATTGCCCATCTTCTATGATAAAATAGTAGAAATTTTTGTTTTTAAAACAGATTGAACATACATAAGAAAGGGTAATGAAATGTTACATACAATCGAAACCATTAACACTGCAGTAAACAATTTTGTGTGGGGAATTCCTGCCATGATTTGTATTATGGGTGTCGGTCTTTATTTAAGTATCCGTACCGGATTTATTCAATTCCGCAAACTGGGATATTCCTTGCAAATGACCATAGGAAGACTTTTTACTCAAAAACAAGCTACAGAAGGTTCCATCACTCCTTTTCAGGCAGTTTGTACTGCTTTAGCTTCTACCGTAGGTACCGGTAACATTGCCGGTGTAGCCGGAGCTATTGCCATTGGTGGGCCCGGAGCGGTTTTTTGGATGTGGATATCCGCATTCTTGGGTATGTGTACTAAATTTGCAGAAGTTATTTTAGCTGTTCATTTTCGTGAAAAGAACGAAAACGGTGACTGGGTAGGCGGTCCCATGTATTACATAAAAAACGGTTTGGGAAAAAACTGGACATGGATGGCCGGTCTTTACGCTGCTTTAGGTGTTCTGACAGTATTTGGTACCGGGAATGCCACTCAGGTAAATACCATTGTTACCGCTATTGATTCTGCTTTAATCAGTTATAATATCATAGATGCCGGTCAGACCGGTACTGTTAATCTTATCATCGGTATTCTAATTTCCGTCATGGTAGCTTTGGTTTTACTGGGTGGAATCAAACGTATCGGTAAAGTAGCTGAAGCCTTAGTTCCTTTTATGGCATTATTATATGTAGTATTAGGTGTTGGTGTAATCGTCTTAAATATTACAAACCTTCCTGCCGTATTTGTTTCTATTTTTCAGGGTGCTTTTCATCCCGCAGCAGTAACCGGTGGTGTGGTAGGAACCATGTTCACCTGTTTAACCAAAGGTGTTTCCCGTGGTATCTTTTCCAACGAAGCGGGACTTGGTACCGGTTCCATTGCCCATGCAACAGCAGACACCAAAGAACCTGTGGCACAAGGCTTATATGGAATTTTTGAAGTTTTTGCAGATACCATTATTATATGTACTTTAACTGCAGTCACTATTTTAATCAGTGGTACATCAATCACTTATGGTCAGGCTGCCGGTGCCGAACTTACCATCAGCGGCTTTGTTGTTACTTACGGCAACTGGGTTACTTTATTTACCGCCATTGCTTTAGTTTGCTTTGCTTTCTCTACCATTTTGGGCTGGGGATTATACGGAACCCGCTGTTTGGAATTTTTATTCGGTTCCAAAGTAAACAAACCTTTCATGATTGTCTATTCATTAGTAGCTATTGTTGGTGCAACTATGGATTTGGGACTTCTTTGGGGAATCGCCGATACCTTCAACGGTTTAATGGCAATTCCTAACTTAATTGGTTTATTCCTGTTATCTCCGGTGGTATTTAAGTTAATAAAAGAATATTTTGTTAAAAATTAATTTAGGGAGGCTGTTATAAAAAACAGCCTCTTTTTTCATGTCATAAATCCCCATTAAAACTTTCGCCAAAATCTTTATTTTTCACTTGTGATTTTTTGTAATTTCTATATAATATATATTGAGAAAAAAGGAGGTTGTCAGTATGCCAAAAAGAAACGACATCAACAAGATATTAATTATCGGTTCCGGTCCTATTATCATTGGACAGGCTTGCGAATTCGACTATTCCGGTACTCAGGCTTGCAAAGCTTTGCGTAAATTAGGATACGAAATCGTATTAGTAAACTCAAATCCAGCTACCATTATGACAGACCCGGAAACTGCAGATAAGACTTATATCGAACCATTAAATGTAAACCGACTTGAACAGATTATTGCCAAGGAAAGACCGGATGCCCTGCTTCCAAATCTTGGTGGACAGTCAGGTTTAAACCTTTGTGCAGAATTACACAAAGCAGGTGTATTGGATAAATATAATGTAAAAGTTATCGGCGTTCAGGTAGACGCTATCGAACGCGGCGAAGACCGTATCGAATTTAAAGCTGCTATGGATAAATTAGGAATTGAAATGGCCCGTTCCGAAGTTGCTTATTCCGTAGAAGAAGGTCTTTCCATTGCTGAAAAATTGGGCTATCCGGTAGTTCTTCGTCCTGCTTACACCATGGGTGGTGAAGGCGGCGGTCTGGTATATAACAAAGAAGAATTAAAAACCGTTATTGCCAGAGGTCTTCAGGCTTCCCTTGTAGGACAGGTATTGGTAGAAGAATCTATTTTAGGCTGGGAAGAATTAGAAGTAGAAGTTGTACGTGACTCTGAAAACAACATGATTACTGTTTGTTTCATTGAAAACATCGACCCCCTTGGAGTTCACACAGGAGACTCCTTCTGTTCCGCCCCGATGCTTACTATTTCCGAAGACTGCCAGAGACGTTTAAAAGAACAGGCTTTCAAAATCGTAGAATCCGTACAGGTTATCGGTGGAACCAACGTACAATTTGCGCATGATCCGGTATCTGACAGAATTATCGTTATTGAAATCAACCCTCGTACTTCCCGCTCCTCTGCATTGGCTTCTAAAGCAACCGGTTTCCCAATTGCTTTGGTTTCCGCTATGTTAGCAGCAGGACTTACTTTAAAAGATATTCCATGTGGTAAATACGGTACTCTTGACAAATACGTTCCGGATGGAGATTACATTGTAATCAAATTTGCACGTTGGGCATTCGAAAAATTCAAAGGCGTAGAAGACAAATTAGGTACTCAGATGCGTGCTGTTGGCGAAGTAATGAGTATCGGTAAAACTTATAAAGAAGCTTTCCAGAAAGCCATCAGAAGTTTGGAAATCGGTCGTAGTGGTCTGGGACATGCAAAGAATTTTGATTCCCTCACCAAAGAACAGTTGTGCAAAATGTTAGGAAGCGCT
The DNA here is from genome assembly GCA_017555455.1 of Lachnospiraceae bacterium. Lineage (GTDB taxonomy): Bacteria > Bacillota > Clostridia > Lachnospirales > Lachnospiraceae > SFDP01. The sequence continues at coordinate 41,621 of JAFZGJ010000059.1, read as the reverse complement.
TCCAGCGAACGCCACTTCATTATGTATGAAGCTTTAAGAAAAGGGGCTACTGTAGAAGAATTACATGATATTACAAAAGTAAAACATTACTTTATTGAACAGATGAAAGAATTAGTGGAAGAAGAAGAAGCATTAATACAGTCCAAAGGCTCTCTTCCTTCTGATGAAGCTTTAATTTCCGCTAAGAAAAATGGTTTCTCTGACAAATACTTAAGCCAGATTTTAGAAGTTTCCGAAGATGACATCCGCAGCAAACGTATGGAAATCGGTATGGAAGAAAACTGGGAAGGTGTTCACGTAAGTGGTACTGAAAACAGTGCTTACTACTACTCCACATACAACGGAGAAGACAAAAACCCAATTAAGACAGATAAACCTAAAGTAATGATTTTAGGTGGTGGTCCAAACAGAATCGGTCAGGGTATCGAATTTGACTACTGTTGCGTACACGCATCCTTAGCATTAAAGAAATTAGGATTCGAAACAATTATCGTTAACTGTAACCCTGAAACCGTATCTACAGACTACGATACCTCTGATAAATTATACTTCGAACCACTTACCTTAGAAGATGTATTAAGCATCTACCACAAAGAAAAACCGGTAGGAGTAATTGCACAGTTTGGTGGTCAGACACCTCTTAACTTAGCAGCTAAATTGGAAGAAAACGGAGTTAAGATCCTTGGAACTTCTCCATCTGTAATCGATCTTGCAGAAGACCGTGACCTCTTTAGGGAAATGATGGAAAAACTTGAAATTCCAATGCCGGAATCAGGAATGGCTGTTAACGTAGAAGAAGCTTTAGAAATTGCTAAGAAAATTGGCTATCCTGTAATGGTTCGTCCTTCTTACGTATTAGGTGGACGTGGTATGGAAGTTGTATATGATGATGAAAGCTTAACAAGCTATATGTTAGCAGCTGTAGGCGTTACACCTGACAGACCAATCCTCATCGACAGATTCTTAAATCATGCTATGGAATGTGAAGCTGATGCCATCAGCGACGGAACTTACGCATATGTTCCTGCCGTTATGGAGCATATTGAGCTTGCAGGTGTTCACTCCGGTGACTCCGCTTGTATCCTTCCAAGTGTTCACATTTCTGAAGAAAATGTAGCTACAATCAAAGAATATACAAAGAAAATTGCAGAAGAAATGGGCGTAAAAGGTCTCATGAATATGCAGTATGCTATTGAAGACGGTAAAGTATATGTATTAGAAGCTAACCCTCGTGCATCCCGTACCGTACCTTTGGTTTCCAAAGTATGTAACATCCGTATGGTACCTCTTGCAACTGATATTATTACTTCTGAACTTACCGGAAGACCATCACCGATTACTAACTTAAAAGAACAGGATATTCCTTACTACGGTGTAAAAGAAGCGGTATTCCCATTCAACATGTTCCAGGAAGTAGACCCTATCCTTGGACCTGAAATGAGATCAACCGGTGAAGTATTAGGTTTATCTGCATCCTTCGGTGAGGCTTTCTATAAAGCACAGGAAGCAACCCAATCTAAGCTTCCGCTTAACGGTACCGTTCTCTTCTCTGTAAACGATAGAGATAAAGCTGAGGTTGCGGAAATTGCAAAAGAATTCCATGAAGCCGGATTTGAAATCGTTGCTACCGGAAGAACTTGTGATTTGATCAACAACTCCGGTGTTCCTGCTAAGAAAGTGAAAAAACTTTCCGAAGGCCGTCCTTGCATCTTAGATCATATTAACAACGGTGAAATTAATTTAATTGTTAATACACCTTTAGGAAAAGATGCTCTCAATGATGACAGCTATTTGCGTAAAACTGCTATCAAAGCCAAAGTTCCTTATATGACAACTATGGCTGCTGCAAAGGCTACTGCTGATGGACTTCTGTACATGAAGAATCATCCGGAAAGCGAAGTAAAACCAATTCAGGAATTACACGCAGAAATCAAAGACAAATAAAATCTTAGATACAAAAAGGCTGTGACAAATGATGTCACAGCCTTTTCGATTTACTTCTGCAAACTACAATTTTAAGATTTCCTCTACAACCTCAACTCCGGCTCTGATACAGTCCGGGCAGGAGCAAAGGACTTTTCCAGTCCCTATTCCTTTTAATTCCTTACAAACAGTTCCTCCGGTCTTATCTGCAAAGGATTCTACCATAGCCTTAGACACTTTATAAGTTGCTGCTTTGGAATTTGGATCTGCAGTATTTCCATCACTGCATTTTAATCCTGCTAACAACACTGCTCCGGACAAAGCCCCACAGGTTTCCTGCATATCACCCATCCCCCGTCCGAATGCTTCTGTGGCTTTAAAAAGTAATCGTTCTGACACTTCAATTTCTCCACTAAAGCTACAGGCAACCGCCTGCGCACAATTATATTTCTTATTATGTAATTCAATTGCTTTATCTTTCTTTGTCATGCTTTTTCTCCTATCGCTCCTCTAATAAACTCCACAAATTTATTTTCCGGTAATGGTTTTGAAAAATAATATCCCTGAATATATTGAATCCCCAATTCTTCTAAAATTTTCAATTGTTCTTCATTTTCAATTCCTTCTGACACAATTTCCAAATTCATTCCTTTAATCATTGTCATGGCCGCATCCATAACATGTTTTGCTTTGGCATTTTCAAAATATGAAAGAGTCATACCTCTGTCAAATTTTACTATATCTACCGGCATGGCAACAATATAATTTAAATTTGATTGCCCCGTTCCAAAATCATCCAAAGAAAAACTTACACCATAATTTTTCAAACTATACATATTATCCAAAAATATTTTATCATTCTTCATGGATGCACTTTCTGTTATTTCCAAATTAATACAATGTGGATCTACATGATGACGCTCCATAGTTTTGATTAAATCATCCGCCAAATTTTTATAGCTGCCTTGCACTGCCGAAAGATTAATCTCGATATAATGTAACCCCATCTGTTTCATATTGTGTTCTTCAATAAACTGACACACTTTATCAAATATTTCTGCACCTAAAGGCAAGATACTTCCCCTTTTTTCCGCAACTTCAATGAATCCTCCCGGCATAATAATACTGCCATCCTCTTTCCGGATACGTACCAAAGCCTCAGCTGATTCAAAGGTCTTGGAAATTGTAGAATAAATCGGCTGATAGTAAACTTCCACCCTATGATTCTTAATGGAGTCCATAATCATGTCTTCCACATCATCCTCTTTATATGCTTCACTGATAATATTTTCATCAAGAAAAATCATATCTTCTTCGTCATACAATTTCTTTTCATTCCGCACAAAGCTAAAAATCTTCTTCACATCCAGTGCAGATTTCAGCAGATTGGTATCCTCCAGGTATATCATTTTAGGCTTTAAATACACATCCTTGTATTTTCCCCAAGGTTTTTCAAAACGCTCATTAATGGTTTTTATTGTCTTCAATACATATTCCTTTTCCCGGACAGCAATTACAATTCCTTCTTGAATTCCCCGAAAAGGATATATTTTCTTCATTTGATCAAAGAAATTGTATACCTCTAAACGTATTTCTCTGTCGATTACCGTTCTCTGATGCCCTATCTGTTCGCAGTTAAAATAAATCATGGTAACACTTTCGCCGGTTTCGTTTAACTGACGCATACATCTTTTCAATGCCAGCTTATTAAAAAAACCAGTGTCCGAATCAATAAAACGTTCCGGGTTTTCCAGTTTCAGATAAATCATCATAATACCTATGGCACTAAAAAATCCGGCTATCATAAGCTCATTATTAAAAAACTGTACTACCGTTGCCCCTAAGCACAAAACGACCCAATAATAAGCACTTCTGCGGCTGTTTCTTGTCATTTGCCGCCTATGCTGTGTCAGAAGCCAAAGCATTCTTACCAACAAAAGGATAGCCAAAATATATGCTGTAATGGTTGCTTGTCCAAAATGATATCCGGTTCTTCCCCGATCCATCATGCCGCTAATAGGCGTTACAATAATAACGATACTTCCAATAATTCCATAGATCATATATCCCCAGGTCTCTTTTTGCTTAAAATCATGCTGTTCTGAAATATATGTATCTATATACAGAACACCGAACACCTGCTTCCACAGAATACTTAAAAGATAAGCATTACAAACTATCATCGCCAAAGTGTGTGAAAACACATCCTCGTGCCGTATCATTAATATAGAAGTAATATCTAATACCAAACCCAGAAATACCAGATTCCATACCCTTACAAATGCATTCTGTGTATCCAAATCCAATTTTCTTTGTTGTTTGTAAAAAAATGCCAGAATCATACAAATCACGATTCCACACATCTGCGTAATAATACCCATTTCGTCCCTCCTCAAATGTCAACATTTATTTACGGTATTATAATTTTTTATATGTTCTTCTATAAATTGTAACATTTCCAATGTACTTTTGCAATTTACATCTACACGCCATTCTTCCTTTACGTCTACCCCTACGGAAAATCCTGCCAATGCAAACATACTATAATCATTAACCCCATCTCCTACTGCAATAACGTCTTTATAAGAAACACCCATAATTTCTAATAAATAAGAAATACCAACTGCCTTGTCAATCTCAGCAGGTACAATGTCATAGGAGTCCACATGACGGTACACTGCAACATCTTTCATACTGTCAGCATATTCCTCTAACAAAGAAGCAATCTCGTCAAATTCTTTTTCCGTAGTTGGGAAAGGGGTTACTCCAATTTTATTGGGCTGAAACCAAATATTAGGAAATTTTTCTTCTAAAATTTTCCGTATTTTATTCAAAGATTTTACTGCATCCTCCGAAAAAGGAACCCTATAATGCTGTTTCGGCGGAAGTTCCACTCCTAAACGGATTACAGCACCATTTTCCCCTATCATAATAGGATCCTTAAGTCCAATCTGTCTCAAAAATCCACACAAATAATCACAGGTTTTACCGGAACATATGGCAATTCTCACACCCATATTTTCTAAATTCCTAAAAATTTTCAATTCTTCTTCCCCCATCCCTTTACCAATAGGGGCAAGTGTAGAATCCAAATCAAATATAATCATCCGAATCATAACATTTGTCCTCTTTTCTATAAATAAGAAAAACACCCTGTATAAATATAATTTCATTCTTCTTTTCACTTTAACATAAATCTTTTTTTATGTGTATACTCTGTTTATTTTTTCCATTGTTGTTCCAATTTTCCAATGTTCCAATTTTCCATATGTTTTTTCTTGCAAGATTATCTCTATATATGTATAATGTACTTTGTTAGGAGACATAAATATGTATATATATTTATGCAAATAAATAACGTAAACAGTTCTATACTATAGAAACAGAGGTGTACAATATGGAAAGAAAAGTTGGTACAATATCAAGAGGTATTCGTTGTCCTATTATCCGTGAAGGTGATAATTTAGTGGATATCGCAGTAACCAGTGTTATGGAAGCGGCTGAAAGCGAAGGCTTCTCTTTAAGAGACAGAGATGTTATCGCTTTAACAGAATCTATCGTAGCACGTGCTCAGGGCAATTATGCATCCGTTCAGGATATCGCAGATGACGTTCGTGCTAAATTAGGTGGAGGCACTGTTGGTGTTATCTTCCCAATTACTTCCCGTAACCGTTTTGCTATTGTTTTAAAAGGTATTGCAATGGGTGCAAAAAAGGTAGTATTAATGTTAAGCTATCCAAGCGATGAAGTAGGAAACGCACTTTTAACTTATGATCAGTTAGATGAAGCAGGCATTAATCCATACAGCGATGTATTAACTTTAGAAAGATACCGCGAATTGTTCGGTGAAAACAAACATGAATTTACAGGTGTTGATTATGTAGAATACTATTCTGACATTATCAAAGAAGCCGGTGCAGAAGTCGAAATTATTTTTGCTAATCAGGCAAAAACTATTTTAAATTATGCTGACTGCATTTTAACTTGTGATATTCATACCAGACAAAGAACCAAACGTATCTTAAGAGAAAACGGAGCAAAAGTAGTTTGCGGTTTAGATGACATTTTGACAAGCTCTGTAAATGGTGGTGGATATAATACAAAATATGGTTTGTTAGGTTCCAACAAATCCACTGAAGACCAGATTAAACTTTTCCCTAATGAATGTCAGGATTTAGTAGAAGATATCCAGTCTGAAATCATGAAACTGACAGGAAAACATGTTGAAGTTATGGTTTATGGTGATGGTGCCTTTAAAGATCCACAGGGTAAAATCTGGGAATTAGCTGACCCTGTAGTATCTCCGGCATTTACAGCAGGTCTTCACGGAACACCAAACGAATTGAAATTGAAATATCTTGCAGATAATGACTTCAAGAACTTAAGCGGTGCTGAATTAAAAGAAGCTATTTCTAAGAGCATTAAAGAAAAACAGACTAATTTAGTTGGTAACATGGCTTCTCAGGGTACTACTCCAAGACAGTTAACCGATTTACTTGGTTCTTTATGTGACTTAACCAGTGGTTCCGGAGACAAAGGAACTCCTATCATTTTGATTCAGGGTTATTTTGATAACTACACAGATTAATAATAAAAGCGGCTCAACTGAGCCGCTTTTTTATATTTCCTATTTTGTTTTCTTATCCGGTACTATAAAAATGAATATCAAAGAACTAATCAACAACATATATGGATAATATAAGTTCGGAAGGATTTCGAAAGCAGATACTTCTGCACCAAGTTCCATAGCTGCGGATACCGCTACCAGCATCTGCGCACCGTAAGGAATCACTCCCTGGAAAATGCAGGAGAAGGTATCCAGAATGGATGCTGCCTTTTTAGAAGAAATTCCATATTCTTCTGACATTTCTTTGGCAATAGGATTTGCCATAACAATAGCTACTGTATTATTTGCTGTTGCAATATCCATGGCACCTACCAAAAGTCCCATTCCAAGGCTTCCGCCTTTTTTCCCTTTAAACATTTTCTTAATAAAAGCTAATAATGCAGCAAATCCGCCATATTCAGCAATCAATGCACAAATTGCAGATACCAGAATTGCTACCATAGTTGTTTCAAACATACCTGATGCACCGGAACCCATACTTGCCAAAAGTGCTGTAGCTTCAGTTGCTCCGGTTGCCAACATAATGAACGAACCTGTTACAATACCAATCAAAAGAACTACAAATACATTAATACCAATGATTCCGCCAATTAAAACTAATACGTAGGGAATAATCTGAATTAAATTGTATTCTTGTACAATAGCTCCTCCAATTTCTTCCACACCAAAAGATTTAATTAAAATAATTACTAAAGTAGCTAAAGCAGCAGGAAGTGCAATACCAAAGTTTTCACGGAATTTATCCTTCATTTCACAACCCTGACCATTACAAGCTGCAATCGTTGTATCTGAAATAAAGGAAAGGTTATCCCCAAACATGGCTCCACCAACAACAGAACCAATGCACAAAGGAAGACCAAATCCGGAACCGTTTGCTACCGCTACCGCAATCGGTGTAATTAACGTAATGGTTCCCACAGAAGTTCCCATGGCTACAGATACAAAACTACTTACCACAAATAATACCAATACGGCAAATCTGGCAGGAATAATGGAAAGAAGGAAATAAGCTACACTTTCTGCACTGCTTCTTCCTACAACTCCTACAAAAATTCCGGCTGCCATAAAAATAAGAATCATAGTAACAATATTCTTATCTCCTACTCCCTTTGCCATAATCTCCAGTTTGTCATCAAATTTCAATTCCGGATTCTGGATACATGCCACCAAAAGCGCCACTAAAAAAGCAACTACAATAGGAATGTTATAGAATCCCATAGGGATTGCCATTACATACTCAAACAAGATCCCTAATCCCAAGTAAAGCACCAAAAACACGCCAATAGGTAATAGTGCTTTCGCATTTTCTTTTTTCATAATTATCCTCCACTACATTTTTCTTATAACAGTCCGGTAATTTCACCAAACAATTATATTCATTCTAGACAGAATCCACCAACTGTTTTACCAGCTTAGCACTTACCACATCATACATCATCTCTTGTTTTCCCAATACCATGCTGTAAGATACTCCATTTCCCTTTGTGGTTAAATCTGTCTGCCAATCTTTACAAGAACTATGTACCTGCCATATTCCCGTTTCATTCATCAATTTACGGGCGTTAGAAGCATTCACACCACTTCCCGCAAGAATTTCAATTCTTGTTCCGTAGCTTTCCTGCAAAGACTTTATCATAGCCATTCCATCTACAGCTTTTTCCTGTAATCCGCTGGTTAATACCCTATCTATTCCCAGCGCAATCAATTGCTCCATGGTTTCCATTGGATTCACCACCACATCAAAAGCCCGATGAAAGACTGCTTCTTTATTATACTCTTTAATTATAGAAAGTAAACGACTATTTTTTTCTGCGTCTATGTTTTTTTCCGCCGTTAAACACCCAAAAGCAATACCATCTGCACCTGCTTCTAACAATTCCCGGCACTCTGCTTCCATGACTTGAAATTCTTCTCTACTATAACAAAAACCGGCTCCTCGGGGTCGTACCATGGTAATCACCTTCAAATCCGGTAAATTTTTCTTAATTAACTTTAAAGTGGCTGTGCCGGGAGTTAAGCCTCCCAGCATCAACGCACTATTTAATTCAATTCTCTTTGCTCCGCCCTCTGCTGCCTGCAAAGCATCATAGAAACTGCCACAACAGATTTCTACTATAGGTTGTTTTACATTCATATATGTTACGATCCCTATTAATTACTATGTAATGTGAATTTCTGAATCTGAGAAGTCATTTCGGATGCTCTTGCTGCCAACTCTTCACTAATTGCAGAACATTCTTCACTGGCTGCCGCATTCTGCTGTGTTACGGTAGAAATCTGTTCAATTCCTTCTTCTACCTGCGACAATGCCTGTGCCTGCGCCGTTGCTGACTCATTTACACCCTGAGCCATTTCAGCAAAGCTTTCCAATTCTTTAATAATTCTTCCAAATCCGGTTGCCGCGGTTTCTGTCATAACACTGCCTTTGTCTACCGCTTCTACGGTTTTATCAATTAACTCTTTGGTATTTACTACTGCTTTCGCACTATCTGCTGCCAATTTACCAATCTGATCTGCTACAACTGCAAATCCTCTTCCTGCATCTCCGGCTCTGGCTGCTTCAATAGAAGCATTCAATGCCAACAGACTGGTCTGAGATGCAATATCTTCAATGGTAGTTACAATATCTTCAATCTGGGAAGAAATTTCTTTGATTCTTGCCATTTCTTCCTGAAGTTCCTGCATATGTTTGCGTTCTTCTTCCGCTTCCTGTACAGATTTTGCTGCTTCTTTGGAAGCTTCGCTGGCTGCTTTCGCGGAATCTTCTGCCATACTGCTTACCGTAGTAATGGTTGCTGTTAATTCCTCTACCGCACTTGCCTGTTCACCGGTACCGGAAGCCAAATCTGCTGCTGCTCCGGCAATTTCATCAGAACCGGAGTCTACATCTGCCGCCGCATCCTGGATTCTGTTTAATGTAATATTAAATTCTTTTAAAATACGTACAAAGGATGTTTTGATACTTCCGAATTCACCACGGAAATCTGTAATTTCGTTAAAGTTTTTCGTAAGATCACCTGTTGCAATTACTTCCAGAGTCTGGGAAATTTCTCTTACATAAGCCCCTAAGGTTACCTGTACTTCACGGATGGAATCTGCCAGTTCTCCCAATTCATCCTTGGACTGATAAGCAATTTCCGCATCCAATCTTCCTTGGGTCATTTCTGCTGCCGCATATTTTAACTGGTCAACCGGTTCTACAATTCCTTCTATAATAATTTTAGCCAATCTAAGAGAAATAACAGTTGCAACTACAACCAAAACAACAACGAGAACACATACAAAAATATATACGCTTGTCGCATAATGGGAAGATTCTTCTGCTCCTTCATGGTTAAATTCCAATAATGCATCAAAATTTACCTGAAATTCTTTAAACGCATCATAGCCTTCCCCCAACATAATCGCATTGGCTTCATCCAATTTCATGGCACGGCTCAAACGATAAAATTCCTCTCCTGTTGCCTGCATATATTTGTCCCATGCAGTTCTTGCAGCATTATAATACTGACGATCCGTTTCACTACTGATAGTCACTTCATAATCCGCCATTAATCTATTTATTTCATTTAAAGTATTTTCAATGTTTGCTTCACGCATATCAAATTCTGCTGTAGACGAGGAAATTACATGACCATATTGTTGTAATCGTACTTCCGACGTCTGATAATCCAGTTCCGCAATAATATTATTGGCATTCATCCAATTATCGTGTAATTCCTTTGTCTGGGAATTTAGTTCCCATGCTCCAAACAATGCGCCCAGACCTAAAACAAGCATCAATATGATGCTTACTCTTGTCATAAAACTAAGCTTTGTCTTAACTGCCCGGTTTTTAAAGTTTTCCATAAATTTTTTCATTTGCCTTTACCCACTTTCTTCTGTCTCGCCACATCCAGCTCGTATGATATCTATTATACAGTATCCACTTTGTTTCAGCAAAGTATTTTTACCTTTTCTTCCACTTTTCTTCTTTTTTCGCTCTTTTTTACAAGGATTTTCTATTTACTACTTTTTTCCGAAAATTATATATCTGAAATCTGTCTATTTGAAAATCATTTCCTGTACACCGTATATCACCGGTTGATGCAACAAATAGATTAACAATGAATGTTTTCCCAAAAAAGAAAATACAGGAATACCTTTCTCCATAAATTTCTTTTTCAGAATTTCCCGTTTCATAAAAATCTGATACAAATAAAATCCTGTCATAAACAAAAACAGCCATGGAAACAACGAAAAATAATCTGTAGAATAAAACCCTCTTGAAGGAAATCCTAAATAAGCAGTAAGGTAATTGCTAAACCATTCTGTAGGGATCTCTACTACTTTTATATCTGCAATTCCTAAATAGCCACTATTTATATTTTTTGTAAGCAAAAACAATAAAAAACTAACTATAATTCCTCCTTCTGCCCTTACTTTCTTCCACAGCTTTTCCGTAACCGTCAAAATCAGAATACAGGAACCAATGCATGTCAGTACTCCGAAAACGACTCTATTTTGAGGCATGAACAGAAGTGTTGCCGCCGTCACCAGGGCTCCACTGCCAAACACCACCAGACCATTTTTCAAATGTCTTCTTCCCAAAGAAAAACAAAATCCGGACAGCAAAATAAAGGTCCAGCAAATACTCTGCTGCCATAGATATGCCCCACGGCTATGATACCACTCCCACTTAACATTATAGATATATACTAAATTCCAAGATGCATGATAAATGATCATGCTAACCAGTACGATTCCACGGATGGTATCCGGTAATTGCAATCTATTCTTCATACTTATAACCTTTCACATAATAAAATGACCTTTTTCGTTCTTTTATCGTTTTCCTTTATCGTAAATTTCTCCCAATGCCTTCGGTGCCGCATTATGTTTCGAGAAAAACACCAGCAAAAGTAAGGTGAGCACATAGGGGAACACCATCACTAAGTCCGAATAACTGCTTGGCATCTCTGCAATCAACAATGTATTCCGACATATCTCTTCTCCTTATCAAGTATATAACTATTTATTATCAAAATCACCATAAATATATAGTCTAACAGATTTTTTAAATTTTCCTCAAACAAATATAAGCTTCTCATATAAAAAGAGTTGCAACCATGGAAACACTCAACAATAATGTTAAAAGTTTTTTCACAATTATTTCCTCTCTATGAATTTTCAAGTTGGAAATACTTTCTCCAGCTTACTTCATCAAACTTTTTTATAAAAAAACATTTTTCTTCCATATCATACATACTTATATATTGGGTATAGCTTTCTTTTTGTCCTATTACTTTTCCATTTTCTTCTATTTTTGTATAGTGAAAAACCCCTCCTGTATAGGGTTCGCAAACCGTATTCATAATTCCGGTTCCCAATGCCAGTATTTTTTCATCTTCAAAATGCCTTCCACTCTTATTTAACGCCTTGAAAACTGACAACCTTATAAATCGATCATAGGAACTGTAGGATGCCGGGAAGGTTCCGTTGAGTGATAAATGTTCTGCCTTTTTATCCGCTTTTATACTTCTTCCGTCTAAAACCAATTCCGTAATAGCTTGTCCTTGAAATCCTTGTTTTAACTCCGGAGACTGTGATAAAAACCAAGCCAAATTTTGTAATTGTTCCTTATAAGGTGGCGAATTTGTCATGACCCCTAATATTTCATCTTTTTCCCAAATTTCAAATATTCCCGGTTTTTCTCTTTGGGTAGCTTCCAAAATTACTTCATTTCCTCTTGGATCTGCAAAAAAATAATGCATGGTGGCAGGCAGATTTTTTCCGTCATAAGGAATATCCAACACTTGAACATTTTCTGCCAAAGCAATAATCTCCTCTACATTTTTACAGGAAGATAATATTTTTGTCACCAACTCCATGCCAATATAACCGGCTCTGCCCTCTTCCGCTTTTTCCACACTGGTTCCCTGGTATAACATTAACAATCCACCGGTCAGTCCATATTCATTGATACCATCCAACAACCAGGTATCCAATGAGTTGTAAGTCATACCAACAAAGGAATATAGGCCAATTTCCTTTTTTCCGTTTCCATATATAATGGTTTCTCCCGCTGCCTGCTGTACCACATGGGCGCCATCTTTCCAAATATCTGTATCGATATCGCAGGTACGAAACCAATAATGTTTTCCGGTTTTAGAGGTGAGAGTCATACAGGAGCAGGCACCGTGAAGAATGTTTTTATACTTATTTTTATTCATTTTACTCATCTTATTGTCCTTTTTTTGTTAAATATTCGTTTTATTCTTTAGTATTCCCGGACAATATTTATTTTATTTTCAAAAAGAATTATCTTTTCTATATTCAATTCAATAACCAAACTCCCAAATTCAAATATCCTGCAAAGCTAAGCCATAATAAATAGGGAAGATTTAATAATGCTGCGATTTTTGATATCCCTCCAAATTCTAAAATCATTTTTGCCACCAGAATCCACAAAAAAGCCAGCCATAAAAATGCAAAAAAGTACCAACGGAAATTAAAGAAAAAAACAGGCCATAAGAAATTAACAAGTAACTGATATCCATAGGTTGATAATGCCCGGCTTTCAGCATCTGACTCACTGCTATAAATAAGATAAGAACTAATTCCCATTAAGGTATAAAGTATGGTCCATGCAATAGGAAATACCCATGCCGGTGGTGACAACGGAGGTTGATTCATGGCACCAAAACTCTCCATTCCTCCCATGCTTAACAATCCTGCAGCTGTTCCCACTGCCAGCGGAATTAAAATATTGATTACCAATGCTTTCCAGTCTCTTTTCATAGGCACACCTTCTAATTTCATTATCCAAACTCTGTTTCTTCTAAGATATGCTTTGCTTTTCCCCCTTATGCGTTCTTTTTACATTCACTTTATCTCATAATTCGTGACAGCAAAAAGGAGGAGCCTGGTGCTCCTCCAATCATTTATATTTTCTCAATATATTTTTATTTATGGAATTCAATACTGTGCTGAGTGGTCTTGCTTTCTCCTGCTGCCAAAATATTCACTCCGTATTTTTCGTCAACGGTTCCTGTAAAACCATCATTATCCGTTCTTCCTGCCCATGGTTCCAAACAGATAAAGTTACCGTTTTCTTTCGCCCAAATTCCGTAGCTGGTAAACTGACTGCATTCCATAGTCACATATGGAGTTTTATCCGGACGGCAGATTCTTACTTTATCAAACTTGAAATCATCAAAAATCAAGGTAACATATACGTCCTCATTAAATTTCAAGAAACCATTCTCTAATGCTACTGTTTTAGTTTCCTGTGGTGTAGCAAATCCGGTTTTCTCGCTTACCCCAAAATATTCAATGGAATCACATCCTACAAATTCCAAATAATATTCTTCCTTCGCTTTAGGATCAGCTTCTACGGTAGTAAATGCAGGATGACCTCCGATAAAATAATACATCGTATCATCACTGTTGTTTTTTACTTCCCACTTTACATTCAAAAGACGTGGATTTTCTTCATCTATTTCATGGGTTACCAAAAGCTCAAATTCATAAGGATAGATGGCTCCGGTATTATCATTGGGAAGTAATCTGTGTACTATACGTTTTTCATCCGCTTCCACAAACTCAAATTCCATATCTCTGGCAAACCCATGCTGTGTTTTCATTTCGTATTCTTTTTCACCGATACGATACTTTCCGCCTACCACTTTTCCTACAAAAGGAAAAAGAATTGGGGCATGACGGTTCCAAATATCCGGATTCCCATCATGAAGACGCTCTAACCCACTTTCTTTGTCAATTACGCTACTTAACTCTGCTCCTGCATCTGCTACTGATACCTTTAAAAACTCATTTTCCAATACGTGCATTGCCATGATTCTTCCCTCTCATTACTCCTTTATTTTTCCTACTCCTTATGAACAAGACCCGACCCTTAATTTTAAAAAGATGGTCAATATCATATCTGTATTCTACCACCTGATACTTGTTCCTACAAATAAAATAATCATAAACTCAGCCATTTTCCAACTGCATGCCATTATGCAGCAAATCCTGATAGAAATGGGCTTTTGCAGTTTCTACATAAGGAGCCAGCACAAAACTTCCCAGTCCTAAAGTAAATGCAGACAAAATAGCCCATCCTATAAAAGAAATCTCCAAGCAAAATAATCTCCATCTGTTTCCGTCCATCATTACTTTGGATGCAGTAAGAACTTCACTGGCACTCATTTCCGGATGATCGTTTGCGATAAAATGCGCCATACCATAGCTATAACCAGCCATAATTCCGGGAATAATAAAGCAAAGTGTCCAAAGAACAATATACAGTCCCTGCAAAAAATTAATACAAAAACCATGCCATAATTTCTTTTTATGTACAAATAACGTATTTACTTCTGCTTCTTCCTTTCTTACCAGATTCTGAAAAAATTGAAAATATCCCAAAGTCATGGCACCGCCAATCACCAAAAATACAATCCCCCAAACAATTGCCACAACTGCCAGCATTCCGGATATTGGTCCTTCCTTTAATAAAGTAAACGCATATTCTTCAAAAAGAGTTACTACTATCCCTCTTCCACTTTCGAATTTTAATTCAATTTCCAAAGATACCATGGTTGCCGCTCCTAAAATGGAAGCAAGCAGTGTTATTAATATAGCTGTACCCCATTTTCCACTTAGCTTTTCTCTTGCCATAGCTCTAAAATCACTTGCTGAATACTGCATAAATTTTTCCTCCTTTATCGCAATTTTTTAAAGTATCATAGATTAAAATCTCTAATTAAGCTATAATTATCTATAATATTCTATAATTTAATTATATTTCCAAAGTTATCATATGTAAAGGAGTGTCCCCTGTGATTTATACCGTTACTTTTAATCCATCTATCGACTACATTGTTTCCATGGAGAATTTTTTTCTTGGAAAAACCAACCGGACTACCGAAGAAAAAATGTTCCCGGGCGGAAAGGGAATCAATGTCTCTACTGTTCTTACCAATTTAGGTATCCCCAATATTGCACTGGGATTTATTGCCGGTTTTACCGGAAACGAAATCAAACGCTTAAGTCAGGAACGTGGTATTCTTTGTGATTTTATAACACTTGACAACGGTAATAACCGAATCAATGTAAAATTGAAAAACTATGACAGCACAGAAATCAATGGTTCCGGTCCTGAGATTCCGGCAGATAAATTGAAAGAACTTATAGAACAGTTACATCGTTTAAAAGATGGGGATTCGCTTATTTTAGCAGGCAGTATCCCTGCTTCTGTACCTTCCAATATTTATCAGATTATTCTGGAAGAACTAAAAGGTAAAAAGATTCATATTGTGGTCGATGCTACAAAAGATTTATTAATGAATACACTTCATTATCGACCCTTTTTAATTAAACCTAATCGCCATGAATTAGAGGAGGCCTTTGACATTACTATTGAAAGCAAAGAAGAGGCTATCCGCTATGCCAGACATCTGCAACGCTTAGGAGCCAGAAATGTCATGGTTTCTTTATCCGGTGACGGAGCTGTTTTTGTATCTGAAGAAGGAGAAAGTTTTGAAACCAATGTTCCGCCGGGAAAACTGATCAATGCTGTGGGTTCCGGGGATTCTATGATTGCAGGTTTTTTAGCCGCATGGGAAACTGCCGGTGATTATGGAAAAGCTTTTCATATGGCGGTTGCTGCCGGAAGTGCCAGTGCATATTCCGAAGAACTGGCTACGAAAGATGAGATTATGAAATTACTTTCTTATATATAACTAGTAGAAGGCTGGTACAAAAATACCAGCCCCCTTTTTACTCTTCAATCGATTTCTTCTTACTTACTAAGACTTTTTCTTCCAAACAATGGAAGATTTCATCCAATTTCTTTCCATCCATTTTGGGTGTAACCAAGCTTACGATTGGGACTACAATAAGTCCGGCTATCATGGCAATAGCACCTGCATTGATTGGAGATGCAATAAATTTGAAAAACATATTGGCTACCGTAATTCCTACACCACAGGCAAAACTTGCCCAAACAGCCGCTTGGGTAACACCTCTCCAGTAAAGACCATACATAAATGGTGCCAAGAATGCTCCTGCCAGTGCTCCCCAGGAAATTCCCATGAGCTGTGCAATGAAAGCAGGTGGATCTAATGCAATCAAAACACTGATAACTATGAAAAATAACAACATAATTCTCATACATAAAAGCTGTTTTTTATCATCCATATCTTTTATCACATTATCCTTTATCAAATCCAGAGTCAATGTGGAACTGGATGTCAGAACCAAGGAAGACAATGTAGACATAGATGCTGACAATACTAATACAACTACAATTCCTATTAAGATGTCAGAAAGCCCGGAAAGCATGGTCGGGACAATAGCATCGTATACTATTTTACCATTCATATCATAAATCGCCGGTCCATCAAATAAACGTCCGAAGCCGCCTAAAAAGTAACATCCTCCGGATACAATAACTGCAAAGAATGTAGAAATAATGGTTCCGTATTTGATAGATTTTTCATCTTTGATTGCATAGAACTTCTGTACCATCTGAGGTAATCCCCAGGTTCCCAAAGATGTTAAAACCACAACTCCAAGAAGATTTGGAAGGTCCGGTCCAAAGAAAGAAGTAAATACCCCTTTCTGTCCCATAGTTAACGGTACATCGCTTTCCAACTCAGAAAGTGTAATCATCGCCTGATAAAATCCGCCCTGACCATCTAACACTGCCACAATTACGGCCACGATACCAAATAACATTACGATTCCCTGAATAAAGTCATTAATTGCAGTTGCCATATATCCGCCTAAAACTACATACACACCGGTAAGTGCTGCCATGGCAATAACACATATCGAATAAGGAATGTTAAATGCCATTCCAAAAAGTCTGGAAAGACCATTGTATACAGACGCTGTGTACGGAATCAAAAAAATGAAGGAAATGGCTGCTGCTACAATTCTAAGAGCCTTGGAATCATATCTTTTTCCAAAATAATCCGGCATAGTAGCCGCAGATAAATGTTTACTCATAACTCTGGTTCTTCTTCCTAAGATTACCCAGGCAAGTAAAGAACCGATAATCGCATTTCCAAGCCCAATCCAGGTTGCTGAGATACCATATTTATAACCAAACTGCCCTGCATATCCTACGAAAACTACTGCGGAAAAATAAGAGGTCCCATAAGCAAAAGCCGTAAGCCAAGGTCCTACACTTCTTCCACCTAAAACAAAGTCATTTACGTTAGTTGCATGTTTTCTGGAATATACGCCGACACCAATCATTGTGCCGAAAAATATTAACAGAAAAATAATTTTGGTAATCATAATCTCGTCCTCCTTGTTGTATTACCATTTATAGCTATTCTTGTCTATTCTATTTTGAATAGCTACATTCCCCCTAAATGCTTTTTTAGTGCTAGTTCACTTTAAACTTTTGAAGTTAGACGCTTTAAAGTGATAAAGCACAGTTGTAAGTATATACCTCTCTTGCTAAAAATGCAAGAGAGGTTTTTAAATTTTAAATATAAAAATTAATGGTAGATTCTTCTTTAATAGCATTTACAACTGTTTTTTTGCTTTCCGCTATCCACATTTTGATTAAATGATTAATAATCTCTCTTTGTTCTTTTGGCAGAGTTGCCGCAGCTTTTACCATGGCTGTAGTACTATGTACTGTAAGGTCTTTAAAATCCAATACGCTTCGAATCCCCCCTATTTCCCAAATATCAAATAGTGTATCTACCATTACTTTGCGTTCTTTATAATCAGCCCTCTCCAACCAATTCCTTAAAATGGAACTAATACCGGTACTAAATTCATCGGTAGAATCCACCTTTTCAAACTTCGTTCCATCCACACTCCAAGTAAGTCCTTCATGCTGCATAAGTGCAATTTCATAACTTTTTACTACCTGATATTCTTCTTCATGTTCCATCAACATTCCTACTACTGATGCTTCCGGCACAAAAGAGTGAATGCGTTCTTTTATTTTAAGATATGAATCATTATCTGCTATTTTCTTATGAAATCCCGGACCATCGAAATTATATACTTCTTTTATATTATTCTGTACACCAGAATCGCAAAATACGCTAGCGTAAATTGCCAGGTTTCCACCTTTTGAATGCCCACCAATATAATACTTTTGAAACAAACCTTTGGTTGTTTTATTTACATAATCTACCGCAGAAATCTGAGCCGGAACAGGCATCATATAACTCATATTGAAATCTTCCCGCCATCCTACCAAAGTTTCATCGGTTCCCCGAAAAGCAATAAACGTCAAAAATGGGTTTATTTGTATATGAATTGCAGAAAATTGCTGTCGATTTTCTTGTTCTACTACACTCACATAATTGGATAACTGTAGTTCTGCATATCTGGGACACTGTGCCATTTTTTCTAACAATTTTTCGTAACGGGCATAAAAAATACTTTCTTTTCCTTCTTTTAAAACATATTTTTGAGCAGCTTCTTTTAATGATATACTTCCTTTTTCCTCAACACCCGGAACTATGTTTTCAAATTGTATATAAGACAGCTCACTGAAAATTAAAGCATCCACTTCATTCAATGGATGATTTTTTAAATCTAAATCACCACGGAATTTCATATATGTATAAAGATCATCTGTTTTTCTCTTATTTGTATTCATTGAATATATTCCACTCTTTTTTACCATTTTTAACGGCAAACTAATTCTTATAATAGTTAAAATGCAACATCTACATATTACTCCTTTTTACCAATTTTTCATATTAAATTTCTATAAAAATATTCTTAATAAACTCTTGCTATTGATCAATCCTTTTACTCGTGTCATATTCTCTGCCCATGGTCTTCTTCCTTTTCTTCCCGTTCTTCAGCAATTAGCTTAATGCCTTTTTCTTTTCTAAAATCTATTAACTTTATTCTCCACTTTTTACGTGATTAATCATTTTATCAATATCCTTTGTAGTATGAATTGGAACTAAGTTAATATTTTTATGATTTCTCTGAAATACAACAAATAGCTCATGCGCAAATCCTTGTCCTATTTCATCAATCCCTTCAAAATCCAATTCAATTTCCTGAAAAGCCTCAAATCGATTACTCAGTCTCTTAGCTTGAGATCTTGATACAGGATATGTCTCAAAAAAATTCTTAACAGGTATACGAGTTTTTGTAAATCCTCCATCATCATCAGCAAACATATCAAACACCTCTTTCAAATTCTTTTTACTATTATTGGATAATTGCATATGAACGGTAGTTCCTTTCCCGAAATCAAATTGCTCCAATCCTTTTAAATCTTCTAAGTTTTTTAAATTCTCTCTATATTTATCATGTGTAAAAACCTTTCCATCTGAAATGGCCGCAAATCTATCTAATATTCTTGATGTAAAAAAAATCCCTTCTCCGGAATGATTTTTTGAATCGGTTGTTAACTTCCCTTTGAACAATTCATTTACCGCAATATCCAATGAATCATAATTATAATATTCTTTAATTTTTTTAAAGATACCAACACCATTATCCATAATGAGGATCGTGGTATTTAATATATTTTGCGAAACGATCAATGTAACATTTTCTGCCATCGAATGGTCAATCGCATTATTCATTATTTCCATAAAAGAATATTGCCAAATTCTCTCTACATTATCCGGCAATTCCTTTATATACTTTGCAATACATTTTGAATAAATAACATCTTCTTCTGACACTTCTCCCTTAGAACGTTTCAATCCAAACAATTCTGTGTTTCCAACTAACACATACTTTTTATCTTTCTTTCTAATAACATTTTCTGCTTCCAATTCGCGAATATATCTGTAAATAGTATTCAAAGAAGTTTCAAATGCTTCTGCTGTTTTTGCAACAAAATCTGTTTGCCCGTCAGCAATCTTTTCCAAAATATATAACTTTATTTTTTCTCTCTTTTCTTCTTTAAAGCTCATGGGACCCCTCCTTTTAACTTTATTTTCTTTATTTTTAACTTTAACACTTTTATTTTCACTTGTAAAGTTAAAAATCATATCTGTTAACTCTAATAACAGCACAAGTTTCATCGTTATTAAGAAAAGGTATGCTAACATCTTGTCTACTTATATATGCTATATATATCATTTTTCTATTTATGATAAATAATTAGTATAAGAGACATAGTTATTAAAGAAATTACATGTTATGATTACTCCAACAGATGAAAGGAGTACGAACGATGAAAGTTGTAGTAGCAATTGATTCATTAAAGGGCAGCTTATCTTCTTTGGAAGCAGGCGAAGCCATTAAAGATGGAGTATTAAAAGTAATGCCGGAAGCAAAAGTTGACGTACGTCCACTGGCTGATGGTGGCGAAGGAACTGTGGAAGCTCTTGCTCTTGGTATGGGGGGAAAATTAGTAACTGTAAAAGTAACAGGACCATTAGGAGAATCTGTAGACTGTGTTTACGGAATTCTTGAAGAAAGCAAGACTGCCATTGTTGAAATGTCAGGCGCAGCAGGAATCACCTTAGTTCCTGATTCAAAAAGAAATCCTTTATATACAACAACCTATGGTGTTGGTGAAGTTATTAAAGATGCTATTTCAAAAGGATGTCGCCATTTTATCGTTGGCATTGGCGGAAGTGCAACAAACGATGGCGGAATCGGTATGCTTCAAGCATTAGGATACGGCATGCTTGATAAAGATGGTAATCAGGTATCCTTTGGTGCAAATGGCTTAAAAGAACTGGTAACTATTACAGACGAGAATGTTATTCCTGAATTGAAAGAATGTTCTTTCCGAATTGCATGTGATGTTACTAACACATTATGTGGGGAATTAGGATGCAGTGCTGTATTCGGTCCGCAAAAAGGTGCTGATCCGACTATGATTCTACAGATGGACAAATGGCTTGGGAACTATGCCCAGTTAACCTCTGCAAAATATGAAAAAGCAGATGCCAACTATCCGGGTACCGGTGCAGCAGGTGGAATGGGATTCGCATTTTTAGCATACACAAATGCAGTTTTAGAATCCGGTATCAAGATTATTCTCGAAGAAACAAATCTGGAAAGTTATGTAAAAGATGCTGATATCGTTATCACCGGTGAAGGCAGATTAGACGGACAGACTGCATTCGGAAAAGCTCCTATCGGAGTTGCAAAAATTGCAAAAAAATATGACAAAACCGTAATTGCATTTGCTGGTGCAGTAACAGAAGATGCTATTATCTGTAACGAACATGGTATTGATGCCTTCTTCCCAATCCTTAGAAGAATCCAATCCTTACAGGAAGCAATGGAACCATCCGTTGCTAGAAACAATATGGTAACTACAGTGGAACAAGTAATCCGATTAATAAACGTAAGAGGTGTTTAACAAATACTATTCTTGCCATCATCTGGTATTTAATCTAATAACAACTAAGTAATAGAAAAAGGCCAAAAGAACTTTCCGTTCTTTCGGCCTTCACCCTCTTAATATTCACTTATGCTTTCAACACTTCCTGTGTCTTTTCCAGATCAGAAGTTCTAATGATAATGGTAGCACCATCATCTCCGCCGGCTTTCATGGAATATACATATTCAATATTAATTCCGGCCTGTTTGATTTTTGTAAGAACTACCTGTAACTGCCCTACTTCATCAGCAACATCCACGGCTAACACAGGAGTTAATCTAGCCATAAACCCTTTTTCTTTTAAGGCCTTTTTTCCGGCTTCGGGATCAGATACCATCATTCGTAACATACCATAATCGGTAGCTTCTGCCAAAGACAGGGAGTTAATATTAATATTACCTTCTGCTAAAGTTTCTAATACCTGTTCCAGACGTCCTTCTTTATTTTCCATAAATACAGATAACTGATTAACTAACATAACCTACCTCCTATACTAACTTTCGTTTATCGATTACGTGAACTGCTTTACCCATACTTCTTTCGATAGTATTAGGTTCCACTAATTTAACTTTAACCGCAAGACCAATTGCCTGCTGAAGTACATGGCCAATTTTCTTGGTAAGACTATCTAATTCACTTAATCTGTCGAAGAAGAATGCTTCATCAACTTCTACCTGTACTTCTAAAGTATCCAGGTTATTGATACGATCAACAATCATCATATAGTGTGGAGATGTTTCTCCCATTTCTAACAATGCAGCTTCTACCTGAGATGGGAATACGTTTACACCACGGATAATTAACATATCGTCGGAACGTCCTTTGAATCTGCTAAGTCTTGCTGTAGTTCTTCCACATTCACATGGAGCATAGCTGATGCTTGTAAGGTCTCTTGTACGGTAACGAAGTAATGGAATACCTTCTTTGGTCAATGTTGTAAATGCTAATTCTCCTGTTTCATCTTCTGCGCATGGTGCTAATGTATCAGGATTTAAAATTTCCGGGAAGAAGTGGTCTTCGTTTACATGTAAGCCTTTATGGTAAATACAGTCACAAGCTACACCCGGTCCCATAATTTCAGAAAGACCATAGATATCGAAAGCATTGATATGAAGTTTTTCTTCAATCTGTTTTCTCATCTGTTCTGTCCATGGTTCTGCACCACAGATAGCGGCTTTTAACTTAATGTCTTTGATATCATCTCCGGCTTCCAAAGTTTCTGCAATATGTAACAAATAAGATGGTGTACAAGCAATGGCTGTGGCACCGAAGTCTTTCATCATAGTAACTAATTTTTTCGTATTACCTGTAGACATAGGAACTACCGTTGCACCTAAATTTTCCGCACCATAATGAGCTCCAAGTCCACCGGTAAATAATCCGTAACCGTAGGCAATCTGAATTACATCATCACGTCCTAAGCCTGCCTGTGCAAAAGCTCTGGCAACACATTCAGCCCAAACAGAAATATCTTTTCTGGTATAACCTACTACCGTTGCTTTTCCTGTAGTACCACTGGATGCATGCACACGTACAATCTGAGACTGTGGAACAGCAAAAAGACCAAATGGATAATTATCTCTTAAATCTGCTTTGGTAGTAAAAGGAAGTTTCGTAATATCTTCAATTCCTTTAATATCCCCCGGCTCGATTCCCAATTCTTGCATTTTTCTACGATAAAATTCAACGTTATGATAAACTCTATCAACTAATTTTACCAATCTCGCACTCTGCAGAGTCTGTAATTGATCACGGCTCATGCATTCTTTTGCTTCATTCCAAATCATCTTAATACGCTCCTTCAAATCCTAACAAGAATGCTTTTTTATTCATTTCTACTGTTTTTGGTGGTACCGTTTTTTCAATAACTTTTAACCAGTCTTCTTTGGAAAAGTCCATATGTTTTGCAGCCATACCTAAAACAATGATATTAAACACTTTGGAATTGCCTAATTTTAAAGCTTCATCCATAGCATTGATTTTTAAAACAGAATATTCTTTTTCTAATTCTTCCACAATTCCTTCCGGATATGTTGCTGCTCCGGTTACCACTGTAATTGGGTCAATTCTCTGTTCATTTACAACTAATACGCCATCTTTTTTCAAGAAATGTGCATAACGTTTTGCTTCTAACATTTCGAAAGCAATTAAAAGATCTGCCTGACCTTCTTCTACAATAGGTTCTGCAACCTTTTCTCCATAACGAACAAAAGTAACTACGCTACCTCCTCGCTGTGCCATTCCGTGTACTTCAGATAATTTTACGTCGTATCCGGCTTCTACTGTAATACCACCTAAGATTCGGCTGGTAAGTAAGGTTCCCTGTCCACCTACACCAACAATCATAATATTTTTTGTATTATTTGCCATAACAGTTTCCCCCTTACACTTCCACAGTTTCGATTGCGCCTAATTTACAAAGATTTTTGCAAAGTCCGCAACCATTACACATGGTCTGGTCAATAGAAATAGTTCCGTCTGCATTTTTTGTAAGTGCAGGACAGCCCGGTTTCAAACACATACCACATTTTACACATTTTTCTGGAACCGGTACGCATTTGGTTGTAAATTTATTACCTTTTAAAAGTACGCAAGGAGATTTGGTAATGATAACAGATACTTCATCTTTTGCCACTTCTTCTTTTACAATTCTCTCAAGTTCTACGATATCAAATGCATTCACTTCTACTACATTTTTAATACCTAATGATTTACAAAGGTGGAAAATATTGATAGCAGGAACTTCTTCACCCATAAGGGTTTTTCCGGTAGCTGCATGATCTTGATGTCCTGTCATACCTGTAGTAGAGTTATCAAGAATCATAACTGTTCCGGTACCCTGATTATAAACCATGTTCATAAGAGAGTTGATACCGGTATGCATAAAGGTAGAATCTCCAATAACTGCAACCCAGTTTTTGATATAATCTTTGCCTTTCGCTTTTTCCATACCGTGAAGTGTAGAAATACTTGCCCCCATACAAACCGTTGTATCTACAACACTAAGAGGAGCAACCGCACCTAAGGTATAGCATCCGATATCGCCGGCTGCATGAATTTTTAGTTTGTTTAAAACAGAATATACACTTCTGTGTGGACATCCCGGACAAAGAATCGGAGGCCGTGCAGGCACCTGTGCTGCCGGTTTTAATTCCACTTCTTCTTTTAAGATGGCTTTACGGATCATGTTGGCACTGTATTCCCCCTGTACCGTAAAGATTTCTTTACCGATACATTTGATTCCCCAGGATTTAATCTGTTCTTCAAATACCGGTTCTAATTCTTCAAAAATATATAAAGTTTCTACTTTAGAAGCAAAGTCTTCGATTAATTTTCTTGGAAGTGGATGTACCAAACCAAGCTTCAATACGCTGGCATTTGGGCATGCTTCTTTAACATACTGATATGCAATACCACTGGTAATAAAACCAATTTTTGTGTCATTCATTTCCACTTTATTGATTGGCATTTCGCAGGCATCTGCTGCCATATCTTTTAATCTCTGTTCTACGTATACATGACGAAGTTTTGCATTCCCCGGCATCATAACGAATTTCGCAGGATTTCTTTCGTATACTGCATCTACAGGTTCGCATCTTTCTTCCAAAGTAACCGGTCCCTGGGAATGAGATAAACGTGTTGTAGTTCTTAAAATAATTGGTGTGTCATATTTTTCAGATAAGTCAAAAGCATATTTCATGAAGTCTTTTGCTTCCTGAGAGTCAGATGGTTCTAACACAGGAACCATGGCTGCTCTTGCTACACATCTGGTATCCTGTTCGTTCTGGGAAGAATAAAGTCCCGGATCGTCTGCTGCTACTAATACAAGACCACCGTTTACACCACTATAAGAAATAGTATAAAGAGGGTCGCTGGCAACGTTGACACCAACATGCTTCATGGATGCCATGGCTCTTACACCGCTGATGGATGCTCCGATGGCTACTTCCATGGCTACTTTTTCGTTTGGTGACCATTCTGCATAAATTTCAGGATAATTTACAATATTTTCACTGATTTCTGTACTGGGAGTTCCCGGATACGCTGCTGATACCTTTACTCCTGCTTCAAATGCTCCTCTGGCAATGGCTTCATTACCGAGCATGATTTTTACTTCACTCATATCTATATTCCTCTCTACGCTAAGTTTTGTTCTGCAATTAAGCGGTTTGCTCCATACATTTCACGAAGCTTTGGTTTTTCGATTTTTCCTGTAGGGTTACGGGGAATATCTGCAAAAATAACTTCGTGAGGACGTTTGTATCTTGGAAGGTCAAGACAAAACTTATCAACTTCTTCTTTTGTTAATGTCTCTCCTTCTTTTACTTCGATAATGGCTGCTGCAATTTCACCAAGTCTCTTATCTTTCAGACCGATAACCGCAACATCATGTACTTTGTTATTAGTACGGATAAAGTCTTCAATCTGTACCGGATATAGGTTTTCACCACCACTGATGATAACGTCTTTTTTACGGTCTACTAAGAAAATAAATCCATCTTCATCTTCCTGCGCCATATCTCCGGTAAATAACCAGCCGTCTGCCAAAACTTCATTGGTCGCTTTTTCATCTCTATAGTAACAGGTCATAACGCCGGGACCTTTTACCGCAAGTTCTCCAACTTCGCCTTTGACTACAGTATTTCTGTTTTCATCTACAATTCTAACTTCCCATCCATATCCCGGTTTGCCAATGGCACCAACCTTATGAATATTATCTACACCTAAATGTACACAACCCGGTCCGATGGATTCGGAAAGGCCATAGTTAGTATCATATAAATGGTTCGGGAAAATAGTTTTCCATTTTTTAATCAAACTCTGTGGAACCGGTTGTGCACCAATGTGCATCAGTCTCCACTGTCTTAATTCATAATCATTTAAATTTACTCTTCCGCTGTCGATGGCTTCGATAATGTCCTGTGCCCATGGAACAAGCAACCATACAATGGTACATTTTTCTTTGGAAACCGTTTCTAAAATAAACTCCGGTCTGGTTCCTTTTAAAAGAACTGCTTTTCCACCGGATAACAAGCTTCCGAACCAGTGCATTTTAGCTCCTGTATGATACAGCGGAGGAATGCAAAGGAATACATCATTTCTGTTCTGCCCATGATGATTCTGTTCTACCTTACATGCATGTACTAAACTTCTGTGTTTATGCAAAATCGCTTTTGGAAAACCTGTAGTTCCTGACGAGAAGTAAATAGCTGCGTCATCATCATCAGAAAGAATCATCATTGGTGTCTGACTGGAGCAGTTGGCCGCCAAGGAATAATAATCATCCGCAAATCCCGGACAACCTTCTCCAACATACATAAGAAGTCTGCCTTTACTGATTCTGCCTGCGATTTCTTCCACTCGACCGATAAATTCATTACCAAATACTAAAATATGTACTTCTGCTAAGTTCACACAATACTCAATTTCATCTGCCGAATAACGGAAGTTCAACGGAACTGCCAAAGCACCGGTTTTTAAAATCCCAAAATAAATCGGTAACCATTCCAAACCGTTCATCATTAAAATAGCAACTTTATCACCTTTCTGAATTCCTCTTTGAATCAGAAGGTTGGCAAAACGATTTGCTTTTTCGTTAAATACACTCCAGGTGATTTCTCTGCGATAGCTGGTCTTTGGACTGGGTTCAATTAACTCATATTCCTTCCAAGTTACCCGTCTGTCTTCTTTAATCTCCGGATTAATCTCTACCAGACAAACATCATTGGGAAATTCTCTGGCATTTCTCTCTAAAAACTCTGTAATAGGCATGACTTTTTCACTTCTCCTCACTTTTGCGCTTTAACGCTTTTACTCACTAAACTGCATTATAACAAAACTATATGTTTTGGTCAACCCAAAACACGCGCAAACAGCCGCAATTTTTATCTCTTGCGGCTGTTAAAATAAACAATAGAATCAATGGTATCTAAAATATCTTTGAAATCTTCTCTTGGAGCAATCTCTAAATATCTTTTTAGAAGCTCGTTTTCACGGTCGCGATATCTTCCGTAAAAGATGTCATATAAATTATGACCTCTCATATAAATCTTAAATTCTTCAAAATGTTCTTTGATATCCTCAACGGTTTCCACACTTTTCCCAATTCTGTCTTGAAAAATTCTTCCACTTTTAATTTTATACAAATACTTTTTCCATTTCGAAAAAAGTATTCTCCAAAAATGCTCTTCACTCTTTACAATTCCAAGCTGCGTCATGACATTTGGATTTAAAAAGTAGTTTTCAAAAGAATAATATTTTAGGATGAGAACATTTTCTCTGCGGACCCGGGGCAGCTTATCAATATCCTGCCTTTTTCTCTCACTGTAATAACGGCACAGCTGATTTGCCAATTCCTCGGCATCTTTTCCGTCTCCGTCACGAATCATCAAAAACTGGTCTCTCAGATAAAGCTGATTCATATATTTTAAGTTGGCATAGGTCTTAATATTGGTACAACTATTGGTGGTAATAATGGAAATTCGGGACAATTCCCCTTTCTCATTATGAATATCCGAATAGTATTTTTCCAACAATAACGGCAAACGATTCTTATCCTGTTTTCCTTCTACAATAAATACAAAGTCTACATTCAAAAAATCATTGGCACTATAGCCTAAATCATTTAAAATATCGTCTATGTCTGCATTCTGTCTCGCAACAGAATGTCCCTCCCGATCCAAAATCACCTGACACACCTGTCCTCTGGTAAAATTAGAAACCATATTAGGTGAATGGGTTGTAAATACAACCTGATTTTTTTTCGACAGTTTATATAATATCTTACTGGCAGATTTTTGTAAAGAAGGATGTAGAAACAGCTCCGGGTATTCTACAATAATAATACTTGGAATTTTCTGTTCTTCCTCTATGTAGGTTTCCAAAAGTGACAGCATATAGATACTTCGCATACCATTTCCCAGCTGTTCCACAGGACTACTGTGACCTGTTTCCTTATGACTGGCTTCTACTTTTACAGAAAGCATCTGTTCCCAGTTACAATTCATTTTGTAGGTAATTTCCTCTACGCCACCATTTTTCTTATAATTATAGTTTACCTTTCTGGACAATTCCTCCAAATCCAACTGGTACATTTTATATTCCAACAAGAGTGCTGTTTCTCTAAGCGTCATTTCTTCCGGCTCCTTTTGATTAATTAAGCCAATACACTGGAAACACTGGTTGCATTTCTTAGAAGCATCAAAAATACATATATTGGAACGCAAGTGTGCTAATTCTTCCGCCTGCCTTAAAAGGAAAAAATCCTCCTGAAAAGATTTCAGTTTTCTGGCAGTATCAATAAAATGCACCTTAGGCAATACTTCTAATATGTAGGCATTATGTTTGTTTTTACCGTCATCGTAACGAATCGTTCCATTCTGATTAAAGGAACAGGTAAATTTCAATTCTCCGTTTGCAAAACAGGGTAATTTTTTTTGAAAATCCCTAAACCAGGACTCATAATTTTTATAGTAGCTGACCCTCCCATAACTATGGAACTGGTGCAAATCTTCCTCTGTAATGCTTAACGTCATAGTTACTTCTATATTCTGTCGACGTTCGTTGAAATCCGTTTCTTTAACTTTATAATTTCCGGTAACCGCACGGATAGCGTCCAATACAACGGTTTTACCGGTATTATTTTTTCCTACCAGAATCAGGCAATTCTCTACATCCTTGATTTCCAGTTCCTGTATGGATTTGAAATTTTTAATATTTAGAAATTTTATCTGCATAAATGCCTTCCTTTTTACAGTCTCTAACCATGTACAATACTAACAATTATGTCCATTTTATAATATATCCCTATGCTCCCATACTGCATGCAATCAG
This sequence comes from Lachnospiraceae bacterium, assembly GCA_017555455.1. Taxonomy (GTDB): domain Bacteria; phylum Bacillota; class Clostridia; order Lachnospirales; family Lachnospiraceae; genus SFDP01. The sequence goes on along the minus strand of JAFZGJ010000059.1, from coordinate 11,910 downwards.
GTATGCTCCCAGAAAGTAAAACAACATTTTGGCCAGTTTCAGTGCATCTCTATGTTCCGTTTTGTAAAAATACTGAAACATTAATAAAAAGTCCGAAATAAAATAAAATACCATACCTACAGAAAGCATAAGATAACTATATTTTCCATGTAACAAATAACACCCTATACTATTGGAAACTGCTAAAGATAATACAAATCCATAGCCGTACATAGATTTTTTATAATGTCCCAGATGCATCTTGGGATGTTTACTGATATATGCCACAAAAAACAGAACCAATACAGATAATATAAAATCAAATACCGTTATCTCTTTCAGATGATATAACTGATATATCAGACATACATCCGCCATAAAAAAACCACCCATTCCGTAAATAAAGCTTCTTCTAAGCTTTGTGGCAAGCATAATATCACCAATCAAAAAACCTACCAATGTAGGTACTAATATAAAATTATGGTTCTGATATGCGTAATATACACCGGTTGCTACAAAAGTAATACTGGTTAAAGTTTTAAAATAAATATAGGTATTCTTATTTCTATGATAAATAGCCAATGCCATAAACAGAATATAAATCACTAACATGATACCCCCCAAAGTATGCATGATTCCAATTCCTCTCTTATTTGCTATTCCCTACTTTTCCATACCCTTTCGTTTTAAGAAAAATTCATCAATAGTCTTTACAATTTCTTCCGGCGGCATGGTCTTTAATAAATATCCCTCCGGCTTCAATCCCATAACCTTCATAACACTTTCTTTATCACTTTTTCCGGTTAAGAAAATCACCGGAATGGCAGAAAATTCCGCTTCCGTACGCATCATTTCCAACACCTGTTTTCCGTCTACTACCGGCATCTCATAATCCAACAATACTAAATCAGGACGATTCAAAGTAAGATATTTTATAGCCATAGCACCGGAATTTGCTAAAGCCACCTGATATTTTTCCCCTAGCCATTCTTTGACACTTCTAAGAACCGCACCGGAATCATCTACTACAAGAATTTTCTTCTTTAATTGACTTCCTTTGGTCTTGATATATTCGTCAATGGTTTTTACCACATCATTGACATCAATAGGTCGGGCAAATTCTTCTTCAATGAGACTTGCAGGTAAATAATTTTTCGCGTCGGTAATTTCTTCTTTTTCACCTATCACAAATAAAGTAGCTTCATTTTCTAAAGCCTTATCTTTGATAAAAATAAGTTCCTTGGGATTTTCTAATATTTCTTTATCCAGAAAAAGAAGCCAAACCCTGATATCTTCTTCAACTTTGCTCATTTTATCAGTATCTGCCTTAGTTTCAAAAATATCATACTCTTCTTTCAACTTATTACTAATAGTAATATTAAAATAATTTGGTACATTACTGATACATAAAATTTTGTGCATCTTAATCACTCATTCCTTCCGTGCTTTATTCCCTATCTATGGATACATTTTCTACTTTGCTTCCATAATATTTATCATCTTCTGTGCGGTAACCATAATTTCTTCCATAGCTACATCTGCTACATAAGCTCTTAATTCTTCCAATAATGGTTCCAGCTCCTCTGAAAACTGATATATTTCTAATTGCTTCATGATTTCATCTGCTTTATCCACATCAAACATATCTATGGCATCCCTAAGTTCTTGCAGGCTTACAATCATTTCTTCTTTTGAAACCTGTTTCTTTTCTTCATTTTGTAATTTTGCATAAGGTTTCAGAATTTGTTTATAACTTAGGTACAACCGAAGCATTCCCGGTGTTTCCTTTTCCAGTTTTTCCGTATCCCCCGCATTTCCTGCCTTTTCCAATTCATAACACCACTTGGAAAGCTCCATGGCACCAATCATACGGGCTGTATTTTTTAAAGCATGAACCTCAATCGTATAATCCCGGATTAACCCATCTGCCAGACATTTTTCCATTTTGGTGGCTTTCATGTCAATTAATTTATAGAAATCTCCCAACAGACTGATAAATAATTCTCGGGTGCCGGAATTTTTCATTCCTTCCATGACATCCAGCCCCTCTATCACAGGCAAGACTTCCTTCTCTTTTTCATTATTAAAATTTTCATCTGTAACGGCTTGTTTTTCTCCCGTGACGAAATCTATCCCATTCTCAATGATACATTCCGGTGGAAGCCACTTTCTGATTTTGCTGCAAATATCCTTCAAATCAATAGGTTTTGCGGTAAAATCATTCATACCTGCCTCAAAAAACTTCATCCTTGCTTCTACAATAGCATTGGCAGTAAGCGCAATTATGGGAACATTCTTACAATATTCATCATCCATTTCCCTAAGCTTCTTTGTGGTTTCGATTCCATCCATAACCGGCATCATATGATCCATAAAAATCAAGTCATACTTTTTCTTGCAAATCATATCCAATGCCTGCTTTCCGTTTTCCGCAGTATCCATCTGCATTTTCAACGGTGCTAAAAGTCCCAAGGCAACTTTACGGTTCATTTCATTATCATCTACCACCATAATTGTAGCCGTCGGAGCCGTAAAGTTCAAGACATTTTCCGTGTTCTGTCCCGGTTCTTCTTTTACCTCAACCGCTTTTCTTGCATCTACAATTTCTTGAGATATGGTAAAATAAAACTCACTGCCTTCCCCATAGGTACTTTTCACCTCAATGGTGCCACCCATCATTTCTACAAACTGTTTGGAAATGGAAAGTCCCAAACCGGTTCCTTCTTTATCATGATTCTTTTTGCTGTCTACCTGGCTGTAAGCACCAAATAATTTTTCCATATCTTCCGGTGCAATTCCCTGACCGCTATCTTTGACAGAAAAAAATATTTCTGCCTGATTTCCTAATATTTCTTTTACCTTTACGGTAAGTCTCACATATCCTTCTTCGGTAAACTTAACTGCGTTATTGGCAATATTTATTAACACCTGCCGGATACGCAATTCATCCCCCAAAACCACCGCAGGAAGATTTTCATCAATATCAAATTCCAGCTGTATCATTTTACTTCCGATCCGGTTCAGAATAATCATTTTTAAGTCATTCAGCATAGGAAGAGGTGCATATTCCTCTTCTACCAATTTCATTTTCCCGGATTCAATTTTTGAAAAATCTAAAATATCATTAATAATTCCCAGAAGTGCATTTCCTGACCTTTTGATATTTCCCAAATATTCTCGCTCCGCTTCCGGCAATTCACTTCGCAGCAAAATCTCTGTCATACCAACAATGGCATTCATAGGTGTCCGGATTTCATGGGACATATTAGACATAAATGCCGACTTGGCACGATTAGCTTCATCCGCCCTTTCCTTCTCTTCTACCAACGCATCCATTAATTGGTGCATCTGAGTTACATCTGCCAATAACAGGCTATATCCCTCTATCCTATCTTTCTTTAAAATTTCTATCATTTTTAGTTCATAGCACTTTTCTTTTAGTTCTACGATACAATCATCTAATTGAAATAAATCATAAATTTCCTTGGGAACTTTTGCCCGCTCCGGATACCATTCCAATTCCGGGAATAAATCTCTTGCATATTTATTGGCATCTAAAAATCCATACATCCTATCCACTACAATAATGGCATTTTCCATCTGTTCAAAGGCCCACTCTCTTGCCATATCTGTAATTCCAAAAAATTCCCCGTGAATTACACTTAAAATAATTGCAAGAATAGAAAACGAAGCAAACAACGGCACCACATCATAATGAAAATTTCCCATCAGTTTTATAGTCAATGCTACTACAATTACAAATTCTGCTCCTGTCAACCTGGCTATATTTTCTCTTTCCGCTTGAATTTTGGTTTTAAATAAAAATACAGTAGATACTAACATTCCGCTCAACAATACAATAGCAATGATGCAGTACCTTACCATGTAAAGTGGTCGCGGTGAAATCTGCATATAATGGAAATGAAACATAGGATCCATTTCAAAAGTAAGACTTCTGAATAACACCCTGATAAATCTCTCATTTAAAAGACAAAAAAGAGGAATCACTTCAAAAATACCCCAAACATAAAATCCTCTTCTGGCATATTTTTTGGTAAAGTAAGAAACCACAAAAAGCCCAAAAAACAAATAAAACAAGATACTTCCTATATATTGCATTTTAAAAGCTACCAGCGCTTCCTTAAAACCGGTACTTCGCATCACAAGCAGATATCCGATATTCATAATAAAACACCCGATGTTAGTAATAATCAAATACATGGATGAATTACTCTGTCTTTTATAAAATAATGCAATAATACCTACCACAGGTACGATACATCCAATAATTTGTATTGCTTGGACCAAAGAATTTAACATTATTTTGTATCCCTTCTTTTTAAAGTTATTCTTTCTATTTTTTGTACATTTCTATATTTATTTTACTTCGAATTCCACTTTCACTTCTCCCAACTGGGGATTGGAAATAGTAAGGACAGCCTCTCCCTGTTCACCGGTTGTTTTTACATAAGTTCCGCTCATACCACCTCTTAACGGTACCATATCCGGTCCAATCAATTGAATAGGTCCTTCTACTGAAAATTTCAATGCTTCTGAACAATAATAAAGTGTATTTTCATTTTCATCTACAGCTTGAATACGAATAGCCGCCACATCGTAACTGTTCTTTTCTTCCAAAACTGTTTTTGACACATTCACTTTAATATTTGGTTTATCCATGGTGGTTTTTCTAACAACTTTTACCACTTTTCCATCTTTAATCGCTTCAAACCGGTACTGGGTTGCGGTTCCACCCCAATCACCAATATACTTAGTATAAAGACTTACAATTTCATCCATTGTCATATGGTAAACAACAAAGCACTGCGCAGCAATCCACAGAATTCTTGGCGGAAGCTGTCCATAACCATAAAGTGCAATATGATTTAAAGCAGTTTTCATCATATCTGCCTGTCTTTTGGAAAATCCTTCATTTTCCATAATTGCGTCACCAATATAATCATCAATCAAAATCGGACTGTTTTTTAAATGAGGGAATTTATTATTTTTAGGTATGTACTCTTTTAAAAACCTGTCGTTTTTATACATTCTGACACTGTCTGCATTGGAAAAAATCCACACTTCCCCTCGACGGCTTGCAGGATGTTCCCCGATATCCATACCGGAACCTACTTCCAATACAACCTCTTTCTCCTGCTGACTTGCATAAACTGCTGCCGCAATTTTAGGATTGCGAAACATATCCAATACTCCATGATAACAAATTCTGTCACCACTTCCAAAATCTTTATGGGTATTGTAGTCCGCCATACACCATCCAAAACTTCCACTGATATCTTCATAAGAAGCAACACTGTCCAAAACTCTGGCATGTCTTAATGCATGTTCTGTACGATGATCTTCGCAATCAAAGGCTTTGGTTGGAAACATATGTCCATTGTATTCCGAAATCAAGTAAGGTTTTGTTACATCAGAAGTCACTTTCTTCTTTGTTTCACAGCCGGGTGCAATTCCATCGTGCACAAAATCATTATAGGTATATACATCTTCTAAAAGCTGACTATTTTTAATACAACGGACACCACCGGTCTGGCGGGTAGCATCCAACTTATGTGCCAAGGCATTCGTACGGATATAAAATTCCTCATCATCTGCCGATTCATTAATTCGTACTCCCCATAAAATAATGGACGGATGATTACGGTACTGAAGAATCATTTCCTCCACATTTTTTACAGCCTGATTTTTCCATTCCGCATCTCCGATATGCTGCCAACCCGGAATTTCCGTAAACACCAGCAGACCAATTTCATCACAACGGTCAATAAAATAATGTGATTGTGGATAATGGGAGGTACGGACTGCATTTAATCCCAATTCATGTTTTAAAACATCCGCATCAAATTCCTGCATGGATTTTGGCATAGCATAACCAACATAAGGATAACTTTGATGCCGATTCAAACCACGGATTTTCAGTTTCTTCCCATTCAAATAGAAACCATCGGTTTTAAATTTTGCTTCCCTAAATCCGGTACGAATCCTATGAGTATCTGTTACTATTCCTTCACAAATAACCTCTGTTTTCACTTCATAAAGAATCGGACTGTCTACTTCCCATAATTGCACATTTTCTACAAAGTATTCCAATGTCACGACATTATCTGTTACCGGAACACTTTTTTCACAAACAACCTTTTCTTCTTTCCTTATGGTTTGTTTTATTTCTACCTTATTTATCTCTCCTGCCAGTTGAATATCACTGACTATTTTCCCGGAAATTTCAGGTTTTACAAAAACATCCTGAAGATAAAGAGGCTCTTTCACCTCCATGTAAACATCCCGATAGATACCTCCATATGTCATGTAATCAATAACATGACCAAAGGGCGGAATATTCAAAGATTCCCTGGAGTCCACTTTTATAGTAAATACATTTTCAACTTCATATTTTAAATGCTCTGAAACATCCAGACTAAAAGCTGTATATCCGCTGTAATGCTCTCCGCATTTTTCTCCGTTCAAAAACACTTCCGCATAATGGGCCGCACCATCAATGGTGAAAAATACTTTCTTTCCCTGCCATTTCTTTGGTACAAATATGGTCTTTTGATAACCGCAAATCATCTGATACTCGTTTTCACTAAAATAATGAAAAGGTAATTCTTTACAGGTATGAGGCAACCGTACACTTACCGTCTCTTTACTTTCCTGTTTTAAAAATTCTTCACTAAATTCAGGGGTAAATTTCCAATCATCATTTAAATATATTCTACTCATCTTATACTCCCCATTTTTTCTTCATCTTACGTCTTACAACCAAAAAACATATTACATGAACACTTAAAGTTAATGTCCATGAAATGGGATATGCATAATATACCGTATCAATGGTATGGAATCTATCGATTTGAAAAAAAACAAAAATCCATGCCATTCGGAACGCGCAGGCTCCCAGCAAAGATACGATCATAGGCATTACAGAATAGCCCATACCTCGAAGTGCGCCTACCATACTGTCCATCATACCACACAGGGCATAAGTTGCAGATATAACAGACAAACGCTTCAAACCTGCTGCAATTACCACCTCACTGTCAGAATACAGATGCAGCAATGGTTCCCCCAGCAAACAGGCTCCGTTTCCTAAAATCAATCCCACTGCCAATACACAGACCTGAGCTATAATTACAACTCTATTGATACGTTCAAATTTTCCTGCTCCCAAATTCTGACTTACAAAAGCTACCACAGCCTGAGAGAAAGCATTCATAGCCACATAAACAAATCCTTCAATATTCTGGGCTGCAGAATTACCTGCCACAACCGTAGCCCCAAAACTATTTACAGAAGACTGAATTACCACGTTGGAAAGTGAGAACAAAGAACCCTGTACTCCTGCCGGTAGTCCAATTTGTAAAATTTTAAGCAAAATCTCCTTATCAATTCCCAAATACTGTTTTTGCAACCGGATTCCGCTTTCTTCATTCATAAGGCATTTAATAACCAAAAATGCTGAAATATATTGGGAAATAATAGTAGCCAATGCTACTCCCGCTACGCTCATATGAAAAACAACTACAAATATCAAATTCAAAACCACATTTACCACACCGGAAAAAGTGAGATAATACAGTGGTCGTTTTGTGTCTCCTACACCACGCAGGATTGCCGCCCCAAAGTTATATGCCATCATTGCCGGCATGCCCAGAAAATAAATGCGCAAATAGAGGGTAGATAATTCAATCACTTCCGGCGGACTTTGCATCAAAGTCAATACCTGTTTTGCAGCCAATGCCCCCATAACAGCCAGAAAAGCTCCACACAACACACTAACCGTCATAGCAGTATGAACCGTCTTTCTAAGTTCATTCTCATGCTTCGCAGCAAAAGAACGGGCTACCAATACATTGGCGCCTACGGACAATCCCATAAACACATTGGTTAAAAGATTAATAATAGATCCATTAGAGCCTACTGCTGCCAAAGCATGATCTCCGGCAAATTTACCTACTACAACCACATCCGCTGCATTGAAAAATAACTGCAATACGCTGGACGCAATCAAAGGCAGTGCAAATAATAATAATTTATTTAAAATAGAACCTTCACACATATCTATGGTGTAGTTCTTTGACTTCTTTTGTGATAACATGATAACCTACCTCTCTCAAATTCGAATCTAAAAATGCTGAGCATTTTACTCAGCATTAAAAAGTTATATTTTACAAATACGGTGTACCGGGAATCTCAGGATAGCTTCCCATAGCAATCAACAATTCAAGTCCCACCTGACGTGCTTCCAAAACCGCCTCTTTCACTGCATCCGCATCTCCGCAAACAGCCAAAATAACTTCATTGGAATGACTGGTTCCTACGCTTGGTGTCATATAACTGATAATTTCCACACCTGCTGCTTTTACCCCTCGGTCTGCCATAACCAATCCTATGGCTGCCGGAGAACCTGCAAAAAACCCAAACGCTTTATTAGGCTTTGCCCCAAATGCCTTTACAAGTACATCTCCCGCACTGGCGGAATAGGCAAATTCCAAATGCCCTGACTGGCTGATATAAACCTCTCCGGCATTTCGATTGGTCAATTCCAAGGCAAGTTCAATTGCATGGCGGACATCTGAAACATCATGTCCACCGATCACAATATAGTTACCATGACCACCCCAGCCTTTGGTATCTCTGGGAAGATCATAGGACAATAACTCTGTATTAGTTGCTTTCACAGCATCATCCATAGCTGTCAGCTGCCCTGCCGCACCTGTACGGGAGCTAAAAAGTCCCAACACATGGTATTTCTTTCCAATATTCATTTTTTCCAGTAAAGTATCATCAATCCCGGAAATTACAAGACCAATGGTATCCAATACCGCCGTACCAACAAACTCTGTACAGGTACAATGTGTACTAATGCTGTGAATATCTATCATAATTATTTCCTCGCACGTTTTATGTATTTCTATTTTATCACGGAAATTTAACTTTGAGTAGTATACTCTCTATAGAATTTAATCTTGGACTTCACTTTCTCCAAACCTTTGTGTAAAATGCTTCGTATTTTCGCAAAAATGGATTAATTGACACTTGCCAAATTCTGCATTTTTCGGTAATATAGATAATATTATTCATGTTGTATACAAATATACAAAAATAAAGATGTGAAAGGTGATAACCCTATGAAACCTTATAAAGAACTTACAAAAGACGAATTACTTACTGTAAAAGCCGCTTTGGAAGAAGAATATAAAACACTGGAATCCAAGGGGTTGAAACTGAATATGGCAAGAGGAAAACCAGGTTTTACCCAGTTAGACCTCTGCGAACCAATGTTAGATATTATTAATAGTGCTTCTGATATGAAAACCATGATGGGTAACGACACCCGTAACTACGGAGACTTAGATGGTATCGGCGAATGTCGCCGCTTAATGGCAGATATGATGTCTGTAAAAAAAGAGAATGTTATTGTTTGCGGTAACTCCAGTTTGAACGTTATGTATGATACTGTTTCCCGTTCCTTTACTCACGGTGTCAACGGTTCTACACCTTGGTTTAAATTAGATAAAATTAAATTCTTATGTCCTGTTCCCGGTTATGACAGACATTTTAAAATTACAGAAACTTTCGGATTTGAAATGATTAACATTCCATTGTACGACGATGGTCCTGATATGGATATGGTAGAAGAATATGTAAACAATGATCCTGCCGTAAAGGGTATCTGGTGTGTTCCTAAATACTCCAATCCAACCGGAATTTCTTATTCTGATGAGGTTGTAAGACGTTTTGCAGCTTTAAAACCGGCAGCGGAAGATTTCCGTATTTACTGGGATAATGCATATTGCATTCATCACTTATATGAAGATACTCAGGATGAAATTTTAAACATTTTGGACGAATGTGAAAAAGCCGGTAATCCAAATATGGTTTATATTTTCTCCTCTACTTCCAAAATCAGCTTCCCGGGTTCCGGTGTATCAGCCATTGCATCTAGTGTGGAAAACATCGATTATATTTTAAGCCGCATGACCGTTCAAACCATTGGACACGACAAAATCAATCAGCTTCGTCATGCAAGATTCTTTAAAGATATCGATGGTTTAAATGCTCATATGAAAAAACATGCGGAATTGTTAAGACCAAAATTTGCAGCAGTTTTGGATGCTTTGGATTCTGAAATTGCAGGACTGGAAATCGGAAGCTGGATTAAGCCTCGCGGTGGTTATTTTATTTCTTTCAACTCTTTACCGGGATGTGCAAAAGCCATTGTTTCCATGTGTAAAGATTTAGGTGTGGTAATGACCGGTGCCGGTGCTACTTTCCCTTACGGAAAAGACCCGGAAGATTCCAACATCCGTATTGCTCCCACCTTCCCTTCTGTAGAGGAAATGAAAGAGGCTGCAGAAGTATTTGTACTTTGTGTAAAACTTGTTAGTGTAAATAAACTTTTAGCTGATGCAGAAGGCTAATATATAAAAGATGAATGGCTATATTTCAAAAAAGAAATATAGCCATTTAATTTATATCTTAAACTTACGCATTATCCGCTTCTTTTCCTACCTGCCCCGGAATAGGGATTCCCAGTTTCTGAATAGCTTCCATAATATGACTTGTAGAAACATCTTTAAATTCCAATTCTCCAAACACTTGAAAAATCCATTCTACACTCAAATCAAACCATTTTTCCACATGAGAATTCATAACCTGACTGGAACCATCGGCACAGGCTGCATTTGCTAAACTATATCCGTGAGGCCCCTTTTGGAATATGTGATATTCATAAAGAAGCCCCTGCTCTTCATAACTCATAGCCAAATCCAAGGTCATTTTTCTTGTCATGGCATCTTCTCCGGTGGTAAACATAAATAAAGGAGGTGCATCTTTTGTTACCTGCTTATTCAGGTTCAGCCACTTTGGCATTTCATCAGTCGGAGCATTTTTTCCAACCAGTAACATGGTCATTAAATCACCGCCACCGCTCAAATCGGTTGCCGGATATCCTAAAATTACTCCGTTCGGTTTTTCTTCTCCAAGAAGCCCGCTGGCAAGTGCAAGATGGCCTCCTGCTGAAAATCCACAGGTTAAAATTTTATTTACATCTACATTCCACTCTGCAGCTCTTTCTCTGATTACCTCGATTGCCCAATCCATTTCTTTTAACGGCTGAAATCCGGCAGCTTCCCAACCTACAGAATAATTTAACACAAAAGCATGAATTCCTTTTGCGGCATAAGCAAGCGCCACAGGTTCCGCTTCTCTCGGCGACAAATAAACATACCCACCTCCGGGGCAAATTACCACTGCCGGACGAGCCATATCCTGTCCTAATTTTAATCCGCTGTTTATCACGTAACAATCTAAAAATACATTTTCTTTTCCCTCAAAAGCAATGCGTTCAAAGTGCATACAGCCACCCTCCTTCTCTTAAAGAAATTGTATCTTATTTCTTTTTCTCAAACAACCGGAATTTATTTTTCATAATTAGAAAATTTATCTTTCTACACCTAATTTTAAGAATACAGCACTCGATTTCTGCACAAACTAAAAGAAAATCATCATTGGAGGTTTTATTATGGAAAATAAAGATACCATTCACTTATTAAAAGAATGCGATGCAGGCAGTAAAATGGCGGTAACGTCTTTGGATGAAGTTATGGAAAGTGTACAGAATGAAAAATTGAAAGAGCTTTTAAAGAAAAGCAAAGATCATCATGAAAAGCTTGGAAATGAAATTCATTCTATGTTAATAGAATACCACAGTGAAGAAAAAGACCCTAACCCCATGGCCAAAAGTATGTCCTGGCTGAAAACAAATATGAAAATGTCTATCGATAAAAGCGATGCTACGGTTGCAGATCTCCTTACAGACGGTTGCAATATGGGAATTAAATCCCTCTATAAATATATGAACCAGTATCCTGCTGCCGACGGAAAAGTAAAAAACCTTTGCAATAACTT
>JAFZGJ010000058.1 GCA_017555455.1 Lachnospiraceae bacterium | reverse complement strand
CTGTTGCTTCCTGATTTTCTGTTGCTGCATAGTCCATAGCTTTGAATAAAGCTCTTGTAAATCTTACTAATACGTCTCTGTTTGCTTCTGCATAAGAAGGCATTACAATCCAGCTTGCTAAAGAAACTGTTTCATCAGAGAATGTCATGTTATCTGTTAATTTTGTAGCATCAGCAACTTCTTCTAAGATTTTTAAGCTGTTTGGAGACCATGTAGCTGCTGCATCAACACCACCGGATACCATAGCGGATACGATACCTGTTGCGTCCATATCTACTGCTACGATGTCATCCATTGTCATGCCTGCTCTCTTTAAAGAGTTAACAAGGATATCTTCACTGGATGTACCTGAAGAGTAAGCAACTTTTTTACCTGCTAAATCTTCAACAGATGCGATTCCAGGACCACCGATTAACATATCACCATTAGAAATGTGAGATAATGCAAAAATTGTAGCCTGTCCGTTGATACAAAGTTTGTGAGCACCCTGTCCGATGTATCCTAAATCAATACTTCCACCTTCCATAGCTGCGATGATTGTAGGACCGTCTGCAAATTCAACTAAATTAACTGTGATACCTTCTTCTGCTAAGAAGCCCTGTTCTTTTGCATTTAAAATAGACCAAAGGCTACCGTAGTTAGGCATGTAAGCAATGTTTAATTCTACAGGTTCTACTGTAGGTGCTGCTTCTTCTGCAGGCGCTTCACTTGTTGTTGCTTCTTCGGTTGCTTCCGGAGCTGCAGGAGCTGCTGCTTCTTCTTTAGCACCGCCACATCCAACTAACATGGATGCTGCTAAAGATGCAACCATTAATAAACTTAATAATTTCTTTTTCATATCTTTCCTCCTTGTAGATATTGATTATTTCTACCGTTTTAAACTGAAACGGCTAAGTACATACATTATTATACTTAAATTATTTACGAACTTCAAGATATTCTTGATATACCTGACCCCAAATATGATTTTTTAATTCAAGGAATTCCGGTGTCATTTTGGTTTCCTGAGTACGTGGGTAAGGAATGTTAATATCTACGATTTCTTTAATACGTCCCGGTCTTGCACTCATGATAATAACTTTCTGAGCTAAGATAATTGCTTCTTCTACGTCATGAGTAATGAAGAAACAAGTCTTTCTTTCTTTTTCCCATGTCTCTAACAATTCTGTTTGAAGCTGGGTTCTTGTCTGTGCATCCAAAGCACCGAATGGTTCGTCCATTAAAAGTACTTCCGGATTAACTGCATATGCTCTCGCGATGGCAACACGCTGTTTCATACCACCGGATAATTCCTTTGGATAATGGTTTACGAAATCTTCCAACTGAACCATTTTGATATATTTCATTGCAATTTCTTCGGCTTCTTTTCCTTTGATCCCCTTTAAATTAAGACCGAACATAACGTTCTTTAATACTGTCATCCATGGGAACAAAGCATACTGCTGGAATACAACACCACGTTCAGTTCCTGTTCCCACAACTTCTTTGCCGTCGCAATAAATTTTACCGGAAGTTGGTTCCAGCAGACCTGCAATGATATTTAAAAGTGTAGATTTACCACATCCTGAAGGTCCTACTACACAGATAAATTCATTTTCCATAATATCAAGGCTCACACCATTCAACGCAATCATTTCACCGTTTCTGCCGTTAAAAATCTTCTTGACATTATCAATTTTAACTTTTACGCGTCTCTCTTCTCCTGCCATCCTGTGAACCTCCTTTCTATGTACTTAACAAATTTTTCTACTAACATACCAATGATACCGATGATGATAATATAAAGTAACATTGGTTCAGATTCAAAACTATTGTTCAAAGAACGAATTCTCATACCAAGTCCCGCAACAGCACCTGTAGATTCTGCAGCAATTAATGTTGTCAAAGCTGTAGAACTTCCCAGACGGATTGCAGTAATGATAAATGGTAATGTTGCAGGTGCAATAACTTTTAAGAAAATATCTTTGTCCGTTGCTCCCAAAACTCTTGCCGCCTTAATTAATGTTTCGTCTACGTTTAAAACACCCTGGTAAATTGTTACTGTCATAATTAAAAAAGTAGCAATTGTAATAACGATAATCTGTGGTTTTCTACCAACACCGGCAGAAAGAACGATTAATGGTACGTATGCTAACGGTGGAATATTACGGATAAACTGAATCCATGGTTCAATAATATTTCTCACCGGCAAATACCATGCCATCAAAATAGCTGTTGGTAATGATAATATAAAACCAATAGCGAAACCTGCGGTTACGGAAATCAAACTGCTGGAAATATCTTCCCAAAATACGCCTCGGTTAATCATAGTACTAATTGCTTTGATTACTTTGACTATGTTAGGAAAGCTTCGTGCAGTTTTGGGATTGATAGATAGCAATGTCCATAAAACTAAAGCAACTGCCAGGGAAATCAGAAGCCAAACTTTTTTTGGAATTTTGCTCGTTGTTTTCTTATTCATTTGTTACCTTCCTTTCCTGTTTTTATTTTAAATAAATAAGTTACAAAACAATATATTTCCTTTTATACATTAGAAAGGTCATCATCCTTCATGCAAAGGTGAACCGCACCAACCTTAAAGGTCTGTGGTAATGCCAAAATTTTAGGATTTGCGCCCACATATTTTTTCTTTGCATCTTCCAATGCTTCTTCAATGGTAGCACGTGTTTTTAATCCCATACCTCTGGCAATTCCCGGTTCCTGAGCACCAACAATGTAAATTGCGGATGTGTTCATTTCTGCAATGTGACCACAACTCATCATAGAAAATGCATGGAATGGATGGAACGCATTTGCAAAACGATATTTGCGGATATAATCTTCACGGGTTGCAAAATATTCACCATAACGATCCATATCCGGTAATGTCTGCATGAAGTCATGCTGGAACATATCGTATAATTCTCTTGCATAAGGCCAACGTTCATCATGGAAATATCCGTTACAAATAGAAGAACAAATGATAACACAATTTTCCTTCATAACTCTCTTATGGCGGATTACCTGTGCTGATAATGCCTGCATCATCTGGATTGGGTTGGTTCCCATACCAACTCCATAGTGGAAATCCTGAGGCATACCGAATACCATTACATCATATTTTTCTTCTGCGAAAGGAACGTAAGTACGTTTATTGGCTACTTCCCAGCTTAAAGGCTGCATCATCTTTGCATAACCGGAGAAAATAGCAATCTGGCGGGAATAAGTATCTAATACGGCATCACAACAGAAGAACGGATGACCCATTTTTTCTTCCATATGCATACCGATTTCATCAAATTTTGTACGCATCAGACTCTTTCCGGAAACCGGTGTAAAGTCACCGCGATGCATAACCTTTGGTACATGGTGGGATGCAATACTTCTCCAGTGTGTAATACCGGTAGAACAATGTTTGTATCCTCCGGAATAACCACCATATGGATTTCCCTGTGTATGTCCGATCAAAATCGGAATATCACAATCAAATACATATTTGTTCATTAATACCGGGTCACCACGGTCTGTAACTCCAAGATCCACCATATGATCCGGATCTTCGGAATCATGAGAAGTAATCTGGTTGGTCCAATAAAATTCATTGAACAATTCTTCTCCTAAAATCTGTTTCATTTCTCCTACGGTTGCACGTGGATGTAATCCGTTAGAGAACATGAATAAAATATCTTTCTTCTCTACTCCGCCTGCATATAATTCATCTAGACATGCGCGGATGGAAACTTTTCTGTGGGCTGTTGGCTGACAACCACCTTTTACAATATCAGGAATAACAAATACTACTGTTTTCCCCGGTGCTGCCAAATCTTTTAATGCCGGCATTCCATAAGGATTACGGATAGAATCTAAAGTTGCCTGATACAAACTGTCCCAATCCTGTGGTAAACATTCCGGATCCGGAACTGTCTTTCCCGGAATAAATACATCTGTATCGTCCGGTAAATTGGCACTCATGAGGCCATGACCATATTCAAAATCAAGTTTCATACTAATCTCCTTATTCACCTAAATAGGTTTTGATTATTTCTATATACTCATCCGGGTAGAAACCAATTTCTCCCTGGAAACGTGTTAATGCAATTAAACCACCATCGATTTCTTCAATGGATGCCAACATTTGGGCATTATCTACTTTTAAGCCACCACCGTATACTACATCAATTCCGCCGGTTACTTCTTTTACAAAGCGGGCAATTTTTGTTATGTAATCTTTTCCTGCCGGTGTTTTTCCCGGTCCAATAGACCAAATAGGTTCATAACCAATAACAACCTGGGACTTATCAACACCATCAAGACCGATTTCCAACTGTTCTCTTAACACTTCATCCCAGTGATCTAATTCGGTATCTTTTTCACCGATACAGTAAAGAACTTTCATACCATTTGCCACTGCCAGTTTGATTTCCTGGTTCAGAATGCGGTTTACTGCTTTGGTATCTGTAACACCGGCTTCTGCCAAAATTCCCACTTTGTCATTACGTTCTTCACAATGACCGATGATGGTATAGTTTACACCCATAGCCTTCATGGCAGATACCGGACGGTTGGTTGTAAATGCACCAAAATTACCGCCTACTGCAGTGTTCATACGATATACGCTCTGGCAACCTACTTTTACAGGACTGTCTTCACATCTTGCAGCCACTGCATTCAATAAATGTGCTTCCGGAAAATACTGCACAAATTCCACTTTTTCGGAATCATATTTTTTTAATGCTTCCTGTGTATTTTTAACAATATAAGTTCCCCACTCATTTAAAGCAGCAATGCGGTTAACGCCACCTAATTCTACCGGTACGTCAAAACGTTTTAAATTTAAAAATATATGTTTCATTTTCTAATCTCCTTATCGCAAAATAGCATAATCAGGAACACGGTCCATCATCAATGGCATAGCATAGTCAAAGAAACGGTCGTCAATTTTATTTCCTTCAATAATCCATTCTAATGGGAACTTCTTCTCCACATTTGCGACCTGACTAAGTGGTGCTAAGAAAAGATCAAAGGAATACTCTTTCTCTCTGTGGGCATTAATAGCAACCATATAGTCACTTTCCCCTCTCAGGGCTGCTTCTACAGCATATTTTCCTACTGCATAAGCTTCTATCTGATCCGTGCGGGAAGCATACGGGATTGCTGCTCTTCCTAATAAGCCCGGCTTTTCTGCTCTGGACTTAATATTCAGTTTCTGAATAATATTATCGGTTACATGCTGTGCTGTTCCGCCGGGAATCATATGTCCGAATCCATCCACAATTCCGGTAGATGCCAATGGTTTTCCGTCTAAGCCACAAATACCTTCTGACACAGTAACCAAAAGACCCTTTCCTTTTGCCCAGGCTTTTTCAATATCTGCCAGCATTCGGTCTTCATCAACCAATACTTCCGGCAAATAAGTTAAAACTTCACAATTGGTTGCACGGGCTGCTAACGCAGAAGCCGCGGTTACCCAGCCGGCATTTCTTCCCATTAATTCAAGAACTACCACATGAATTGGTAATCCGGAAGCATCCAGTGCCAGTTCACATGCGGATTCCGCTGCATATCTGGCTGCGGAACCAAATCCCGGACAATGGTCCGTAATATCCAAATCGTTATCCATAGTTTTTGGAATACCGATTACTTTTACCTCCAAACCTTCTGACTGCGCAAGTTTACTTACTTTATTACAGGTATCCATGGAGTCATTTCCGCCATTGTAAAAGAAACAACCGATGTTAAATTTCTTTAAGGTTTCAATTACGGTAGGATAGTCTGCATCTGTAAGCTTTCTACGACAGGAGCCGATTGCAGAAGCAGGCGTATGTGCCAGTTTTGCAATAGTAGATGCCGGAACATCGGTTAAATCAATCAAGTCACCTTTTAAGATTCCTTCTGCTCCAAATCTGGCTGCATAAATTTTATCAACTTTCCCGCTGGCGCGTGCAGCTTCTACTACACCCTGTAAAGATGTATTAATTACTGCAGTTGGGCCACCGCCATGGGCAACTAAAATATTCACACCCATTTCAAATCTCCTTTTTATTCACTTCGTAACTATTACTTAACTATTCAGAGCAAGCTCGAAAATTCTTCGAATTTCCTCGCTATGGCTTCTCGCCAAATGAATTTTATAAAAATAATGTTCTTGAATGCAAGCATTCATCACATTATTTTATAAAATTCGCTTAGCTCTGAATAGTTACTAAATTCCTGCTTTTTTGTAACGTTCTGCCATTTCATCTAAGGAAACTGCTTCTACAAGAGGAGCTTTACCAAAGGAATCAAATTCTACAATTAAAGTTCCTACTGCTTCTTTTACGCCTCTTTCCACTGCATCAATAATAAGTGCTACATCTTCATTCGGAATGTTACCATACATAACAGTATCCATAATTGGTGGTAAGAATACACGTGGGTCAAAGTCAGCAGTTTTGCTTTCCAATAATTTCCAAATAGGGGTAATGGCATCATGTGTCTTTAATTCAGGATTATACCAGAATAATTCACGAAGGTTTCTGGTTACTGCAAGACGGATGTCTGTATCTACATTGATTTTAGCAATTCCTAATTTGGAAACTTCTTTCAACTGTTCTTTGGAAATACCGTAAGCATTGGTAATGGTTCCGCCTAATTCATTAATTTCTTTTACGATATACTGTGGAACAGTAGAGGAACCATGGGAAACTAAAGCACAGAACAAACCTTCATGACGTAAACATTCTTTGGTTGCAATAGCGATTTCTTTACGGATTTTTGCACCCGCACCTTTGTTAGCGCCATGTTTTGTTCCATAACTGATTGCTAAAGCATCACAACCTGTTTTTTTCACGAATTCAACGGCATCCATTGGATTGGTATATGTAGATGTTTCGGAGAATACATGATCTTCTACGCCTGCTAAAACTCCCAATTCACCTTCTACGGTTACTCCCCTTGGATGTGCCAGTTTTACAACTTCACGGGTAAGTTCAATATTTTCATTAAATGGTAAATGAGAACCATCAATCATAACAGATGTATAGCCACCATCCATAGCTGCCAGACATGCTTCAATACTTTTCCCATGATCCAAATGCAATGCAATCGGAATAGGACTCTTTTCACCATATTTTCTTACTGCATTGGCAATGTTGTTTGCACCGATTTTTTTGTCTTCCAAAGTTCCGTTAGCAAAATCTGTCCGTCCTCCCATAAAGGCATTGGCTAAATCTGCACCCTGGATAATTGCAGCTGAACGGAACATTTCGTGAACTTCAATTACCGCTTTTGCCTGAGCAACGGCATTCACGTTAAATGCACCCTGTGCATAATTGTACTTCTCTGTAGCTTCCAAAATGGCTCTCATAGGTACTATTGGCATAATTCATATCCTCCTTAAATATAAATACTTCAAAAAAATGGCGTAATCACATGTACTACGCCATTTTTATACTATGTTCATATTGTAACATTTTTACTCTGAATTGTCAAAAACTAACTATAACCTTTTCGTTTTTTTCGTTGTTTTTGGTTATATCAAACAATTTTCGTCACAGTTTTGCATATTCATTTTTTCTTTTTTAGACATTTATACCAATGTTTTAATTTTCATCCGCTATTGTGCCTCATATCCCATATAAAGCTTAACGGTTAAAAGTTACCACCAACTGACTGTTCCATTGCTGCCCCGGCTGCAATATTGCCGCACATGGTTTTTCTTCCCAATTTCCTTCAAATCCTACGGTATCCTGCAGGTTATGCCATGGCTCCATGCAGATAAATTTCAAATCCGGATTTCCCGGTACACTCCATACCAAAGTATATGGAAATCCTTCAATATTCATGGTAATGTTTCTGCCACTGTCTTTTTCTACCAAAGCAATGGTTTTAGAAGTCAAGCCTTTCATACAAACAGAATTCACATCAAACATTCTGTCATTTAAAGAAAAGGCTTCTTCGTCTTTCATCAGGAAATGTGTTTTTCCGCTGACGTATCCTTCTTCTACTTCCACTACCTCAGGTGATTGTTTGGAATCAAAACGGATTTCATAATCCTCTGTAGTATGTTTGTCATCGAATGGTATTACATATCCCGGGTGATAACCAAATCCAAATCGCAGTTCTTCCTCTCCTACATTTTCAAAGGTTACTTTCTGCCTGAGAGTTCTTTCTTCTAAAGAAAAACGAATCGTAACTTTAAATTTTCTCGGAAACATTTTTAGGGTTTCCTCACTCCACTGACATACAAACTCTAAACAGGAATCTGTTTTTGTATTGGTAAATTCCAAATCACGTAAAAATCCATGAATCGTTCCCGCATAAGTTTTTCCGTCTATCTTATACTCTTTATTCCATAAATTTCCAACATAAGGCCAACAAAGCGGAGCTCTTCTTGGCCATACATCCGGATTTCCCTGCCATGCCATTTCTGCTCCCGTTTTTTTGCAGCGGACACCAACAACTTCTGCTCCCATACTGTCAACGGTTAATACGATTTCATCGTTTCCCAACGTATATCTCATTCTTTTTTCCTCCACTTTTGTTTTCAATACTTCTTTTTGTCAATTAAAACTATGAATCTGCTTCCTATTGTTTTATCACATTATATTACTTTATTCCCGATTCCTTCAACCACTTTTTCCAGGTTTTTCACACTAAAAACTTCCCTCAAAACAGCACTCTTTTAATATAACTATTTTGCAATAAAAGCGGCAGTTGAAAACAGTCATTACCTTCCGTAATTCTTCTGTTTTCAACTGCCTTTATTCTTATATTTCTTTCTTGACTTTCGCAGTCAGTCCCTGCACTTCCTCATCCAAATCAATTACCATAATGTCTTTCGCTTTCACCTTATCCGCCAGAATCATTTTTGCCGCTAAGGTTTCCACATGTTTTTGCACAAACCGTTTCAAAGGTCTTGCTCCGTATATCGGATCATATCCCTCTTCTACGATATATTTTTCTGCTGCCGGAGTCATTTCAATGGAAATTTCCCTGTCTGCCAATCTTAAATTAATATCTTTTACAATCAAATGAATAATATTTCCGATATCTTCTTTCGTCAACGGTTTAAACAAAATGGTTTCATCCAGTCGATTTAAAAATTCCGGTCTGAAATGCATCCGAAGCTCATTCATAACCGCATTTCTGGCATTTTCTTCAATCGTACCATCTTCTGCAATTCCCTCTAATAAATAGGATGAACCAATATTGGAAGTCATAATCAAAATGGTATTTTTAAAATCTACGGTTCTGCCTTGGGAGTCCGTAATCCGACCGTCATCCAATACCTGCAACAACACATTAAATACATCCGGATGGGCTTTTTCAATTTCATCAAAAAGAACCACAGCATAAGGTCTTCTTCTCACAGCCTCGGTTAACTGTCCGCCTTCGTCATACCCTACGTATCCGGGAGGCGCACCAATGAGTCTGGAAACAGAATGTTTCTCCATGTATTCGCTCATGTCAATACGGACCATACTGGCTTCATCATCAAACATACTGACTGCCAGAGCTTTCGCCAGTTCGGTTTTTCCCACTCCGGTAGGTCCCAAGAATAAAAAGGAACCGATTGGTTTGGAAGGATCCTTAATGCCTGCTTTAGAACGGATAATGGCTTCGGAAACCAAGGTTACTCCTTCTTCCTGACCAATGACACGTTTATGCAGTTCTTCATCTAAGTGAAGTGTTTTATTTCTTTCACTTTCCGTTAATTTTGCCACCGGAATTCCGGTCCAACGGGAAACAATTTTTCCGATTTCTTCTTCTGATACACTTTCATGTACTAAAGAGAACTCTGCATTTTTCACTTTTTCCTCTTCTGCTTCCAACTGCTTCTTTAATTCCGGAAGCTTACCATAACTAAGTTCTGCTGCCTTTTCATAATCTCCTTCTCTTTGGGCAATTTGAATCCGGTTATTCATATCTTCAATCTCTTCCCGTAGATGGGAAAGCTTTTCCACACATGCCTTTTCATTTTCCCACTGGGCAGAGCGGTTGTTAAATTCTTCTTTCAATTCTGCCAGTTCTTTTTGGAGATTTGCCAATCGTTCCCGACTTAACCGGTCATCCTCTTTTTTCAATGCCGCTTCTTCAATTTCCATCTGCATGATACGACGTCTTAATTCATCCACTTCCGTAGGCATGGAGTCCAATTCTGTTTTAATCAAAGCACATGCTTCATCCACCAGGTCAATGGCTTTGTCCGGTAAAAATCTGTCAGAAATATAGCGGTTGGAAAGCACTGCTGCACTTACCAAGGCATTGTCCATGATTTTTACTCCATGATAGACTTCATAACGTTCCTTTAATCCCCTTAAAATAGAAATAGCATCTTCCACCGTTGGTTCCTCTACCATAACCGGTTGAAATCTTCTCTCCAGCGCCGGATCCTTTTCAATATACTGGCGGTATTCATCCAAGGTAGTAGCACCGATACAGTGAAGCTCTCCTCTTGCCAGCATAGGTTTTAGCATATTTCCTGCGTCTAAAGCACCGTCTGTTTTTCCTGCACCTACAATGGTGTGTAATTCATCTATAAATAAAAGAATCTGACCGTCACTGTTTTTTACCTCTTCCAGGACTGCTTTTAAACGTTCTTCAAATTCTCCGCGATACTTTGCTCCTGCTACCAAAGCCCCCATATCCAAGGCAAAAATTTTCTTGTCTTTTAGGCCTCCCGGAACATCTCCTCGGACAATTCTTTGTGCCAGTCCTTCCACAACTGCGGTTTTTCCAACTCCCGGTTCCCCAATTAAAACCGGATTATTTTTGGTCTTTCTGGAAAGAATTCGGATTAAGTTACGGATTTCCGCATCCCGCCCGATGACCGGATCCAGTTTTTGATTTCTGGCTTTTTCCACCAAATCCTGTCCGTATTTTTCCAAGGTATCATAGGTTGCTTCCGGATTATCTCCGGTTACTCTCTGATTTCCTCTTACCGTAGACAACGCCTGTAAAAAACGTTCCCTGTGAATTCCGTATTCCCGAAATATTTCTTTGATTTCCCTATTAGGATATTTCATCATGGCCAAAAACAGATGCTCTACCGATACATATTCATCTCCCATCTGTTTTGCTTCATCCTGGGCACTGATTAAAACTTTGTTTAAGTCCTTGCCGATGTATACCTGTCCCCCCTGTACTTTTACCCTTTTATTCAAGGCCTGTTCACAGCGGTTAGTAAAATGTTCTTTGTGAATCTCCATTTTTTCAATCAACTTCAGAATCAGACTATCCTCCAAAGTCAACAGAGAATACAATAAATGT
>JAFZGJ010000057.1 GCA_017555455.1 Lachnospiraceae bacterium | reverse complement strand
GCAGAAGGTATTGCATCTGTTGAAGGTATTGACAAAGCTATGAAATTAGGTGCTAACCATCCAATGGGACCTTTAGCATTAGGTGACTTAGTAGGTCTTGATATCGTATTAGCTATCATGAACGTTCTTTATGATGAAACAGGCGATCCAAAATATCGTCCACACACACTTCTTAAGAAAATGGTTCGTGGTAAACAGCTTGGTATGAAAACAGGTAAAGGTTTCTACGATTACAGCAAATAAGAAACGTATTGTCTTGTAACTGCCTGTAATTAACGGGCAGTTACAACGAGTTTATAAACATAGAACGAAAGGAATAATTATCATGGATTTTACTTTAAGCAAAGAACATGAAATGGCGAGACAGTTATTCAAAGATTTCGCTGAAAACGAAGTAAAACCTCTTGCTCAGGAGGTTGATGAAGAAGAAAGATTCCCAAGAGAAACAGTTGAAAAAATGGCTAAAT
Source organism: Lachnospiraceae bacterium (assembly GCA_017555455.1). GTDB lineage: Bacteria > Bacillota > Clostridia > Lachnospirales > Lachnospiraceae > SFDP01. The sequence goes on along the minus strand of JAFZGJ010000057.1, from coordinate 5,277 downwards.
ATGGTTTCCTTGGAATTCCTGTACCAAAGGAATACGGCGGACAGGGTTGTGATGCTTTAACATATGCTATGTGTGTTGAAGAATTATCTAAAGTTTGTGGTACAACAGGTGTTATCGTTTCTGCACATACTTCTCTTTGTGTAGACCCAATCCAGACATATGGTACACCGGAACAGAAAGCAAAATATTTACCAGACTTAGCATCCGGTAGAAAATTAGGTGCTTTCGGTTTAACAGAACCGGGTGCAGGTACAGACGCTCAGGGACAGCAGACAAAAGCTGTTTTAGATGGTGACGAATGGGTACTTAACGGATCTAAATGTTTCATCACAAACGGTAAAGAAGCAGATGTTTACATTGTTATTGCTGTAACAGGTAAAATTGAAAAACGTGGTCGTGTTCAGAAAGAAATTTCTGCATTTATCGTAGAAAAAGGAACACCAGGATTTACATTCGGTACAAAAGAAAAGAAAATGGGTATCAAAGGTTCTTCTACATATGAATTAATCTTTACAGATTGTCGTATTCCAAAGGAAAACTTACTTGGTGCTAAAGGTAAAGGTTTCGCTATCGCTATGCATACACTTGATGGTGGACGTATCGGTATCGCTGCTCAGGCTCTTGGTATTGCAGAAGGTGCTCTTGAAACAACAATCAATTATGTAAAAGAAAGAAAACAGTTTGGTCGTTCTATTAGTGCATTCCAGAATACACAGTTCCAGTTAGCAGACATGGCTACTAAAGTAGAAGCTGCTAAATTATTAGTATACAAAGCTGCTATGAAGAAAAATGAATATGCTCAGGGCAAAAAAGTTTCCTACTCTATGGAAGCTGCTATGGCTAAATTGTATGCAGCAGAAGTTGCTATGGAAGTAACAACAAAAGCAGTTCAGTTACACGGTGGATATGGTTACATCAGAGAATATGATGTTGAACGTATGATGCGTGATGCTAAGATCACAGAGATCTACGAAGGAACTTCTGAAGTTCAGCGTATGGTTATCTCTGCAAACATTTTAAACTAGGAGGTAACGAAAAGTGAAAATTATCGTTTGTATTAAACAGGTTCCAGATACAAAAGGTGGAGTTAAATTTAACCCGGACGGAACACTTGATAGAGGTGCTATGCTTGCAATCATGAACCCGGACGACAAAGCAGGTTTAGAAGCAGCATTAAGAATTAAAGAACAGAACGGTGCAGAAGTTACTGTTATTACTATGGGTCTTCCAAAAGCAGCAGATGTTCTTCGTGAAGCTCTTGCTATGGGTGCAGATAAAGCTGTTCTTGTAACTGACAGAGTATTAGGTGGTGCTGACACATGGGCAACATCTACAACACTTGCAGGTGCAATCAGAAATCTTGAATATGATTTAATTATCACAGGTCGTCAGGCTATCGACGGTGACACAGCTCAGGTTGGTCCTCAGATTGCTGAACATTTAGGTCTTCCTGTAATTTCTTATGCAGAAGCTATCGAAGTAAAAGAAAGCAGCGTAGTTGTTAAACGTCAGTATGACGACAGATATCATATGGTAGAAGCAAAAATGCCATGTTTAATTACAGCTCTTGCTGAATTAAATGATCCTCGTTACATGACTCCTGGTGGAATTTTTGATGCATGTGCAGCAGAAATTACAACATGGGGAAGAGCAGATCTTAAAGATGTTGATGATGCTAACCTTGGTTTAAAAGGTTCACCAACAAAAATCGCAAAAGCATCTGACAAAGTTCGTAAAGGTGCAGGCGAAAAAGTTAACCCTGATTCTCCGGAAGAAGCAGTTAGCTACATCGTTGGTAAGTTAACAGAAAAACACGTGATCTAATTTGATAACAATTTAGAACAGCAGAAAATTTTTAGAATGATATTTCAAGCTTGCTTGAAAATATCATTATTAAAAATTTTGTATTGGAGAAATCCAATACAGCGAGGAAATTCGAAGAATTTGCGAGCTTGTTCTAAATATATACAATATATATGTGAGGTAAACAAGAATGAATTTAGCAGAATATAAAGGCGTATACGTATTTGCGCAGCAGGTTGATAATGAAATCAGCGGCATTGCTTACGAATTACTTGGAAAAGGTAAAGAACTTGCTGCAAAATTAAATGAAGAAGTTACTGCAGTTTTAATCGGTCATGAAGTAAAAGGACTTGCTGACAAACTTGCAGAATACGGTGCAGATAAAGTTATCGTTGTAGATGATCCTGAATTAAAAGAATACAGAACAGAACCATATGCTCATGCACTTTCTTCTGTAATCAACGAATTCAAACCTGAAATCGTTTTAGTTGGTGCTACAGCTATCGGTAGAGACTTAGGTCCTACAGTTTCCGCAAGAGTTGCTACAGGTCTTACAGCTGACTGTACAGTACTTGAAATTGGTGATTTCCCATTAGTAGCAATCCCTGGAAAAGAAGACGAACAGAAACATAACCAGTTATTAATGACTCGTCCTGCTTTTGGTGGAAACACAATCGCTACAATCGCATGTCCGGACAACCGTCCTCAGATGGCTACAGTTCGTCCTGGTGTTATGCAGAAAATCGAACCAATCGTTGGTGCAAAAGCTAACGTTGTTGAATACAATCCTGGATTCACACCAAACGACAGATATGTAGAAATCAAAGAAATCGTAAAAGCTGTAAGTGATACAGTAGATATTATGGATGCAAAAATCTTAGTATCCGGTGGTCGTGGTGTTGGAAGCCCTGAAAACTTCAAAATTCTTGAAGATTTAGCAGAAGCACTTGGCGGATCCGTATCTTGCTCCCGTGCAGTAGTAGATTCCGGTTGGAAACCACGTGAATTACAGGTTGGTCAGACAGGTAAAACAGTTCGTCCTAACCTTTACATTGCTTGTGGTATCTCTGGTGCTATCCAGCATACAGCAGGTATGGAAGAATCTGATATTATCATCGCTATTAACAAAGACGAAGATGCTCCAATCTTTGATGTAGCTGATTATGGTATCGTAGGCGATTTAAACAAAATCGTTCCACAGCTTACAGAAGCTATCAAAGCTGCAAAAGCTAACAAATAATTGAAATATTACAACAAATAATTCAAATTATAATGCTTCCCTGTTCATTATATGGACAGGGAAGTAATTCTATTTTAGAAAATAAAATACCTCTTAAACAAGGTAGAAAAGAAATCTATCTATATTAAGAGGTGTTTTTAATGTTAATATTTTTGTAGTTAAAATTAGTTTTCTGAAATCAAATCCAAGTAAAACAAAGTATAAGTCATATTCTGATAAGGTAATACAAATAGCAAACCAATACCAAAACTTAAAAGTCCTGCAAGAGTCATGGGGATAAAGCTTACTTGAATATAGAGCAGTCTGCCCACGTTTCCTTTCATTAGTTTCCAACTCATTTTTAACAGTTCTTTTGCACTATAATCCGGGAAATCCAGCAATAGGTAGTATACTTGAGAATATTTTAAACTAATCCACCAGGAGATACCTGTACCGAGGATAAGTAAAAAACAGCCAAGTAAAAATACAACAATTATGTTATATGCACGAAAAGAATATAACATTACTCCTATTCCAGGAAGTATGGGAAGGGTAGTAAGTACCTGAATAATCAGCTGTGTAATAATCGTCTTATCCGGATGTACCTTGAAACCCGTAAATAAATCTGAAAATTGGTAAGGACCATTACAGGCAATATTTAAATAAAAGGAACATTGACCTACCGTAAGAATTGTTCCAAATAAAACAATAATAAAGCTAATCAGAAATCCGATAATTTGTCCAATGTAAGAACTCGAAGCGGTAGTTGTAAAAAGGGATAAAGTCGAAACAATTAAATCAGAGACCAATAAAATGGAAATGGCATTCCGATATTTTCCTATCATAATGCCTCTGGCGCCTTGCTTTAATTGTGAGGATGTCTTTTTTGTGTACATATCTTAATTTGTTTTTCTTTGAAAATACTCATAAATTTTTCTGTATTTATTCCAGAGTGTTCTCAAAATTCTCCTATCATTAATTTTGTAATAATTCATAAAATATCAACAAGCAACATCAATCATTCTTCCTTTGTATTTGGCAGAATCCGTTGCTTTCAAATTCTTCTGATAAGGATTTTCCTCGTTATAATATTTAATCTGTGTGGAGGTAGTTCCACCGGATACATAAGAACGTCCGCATTCCGGACAAATGTCAGTTTTGATAGCAACATTGGAGGAGATTACTTTACCATTGTTTTGGGATGCCTTGGAATAGGCATTATTTACATGCTCCTGTTCATGGGCTCTGACACGGCTGGCAGCAGCCTCCGGTGAAATATGTTGCGCTGTTTTAAAGGAAACATTTTCATCAGAACCGTCCTGATATTTTCGGGAAGCGCAAGTTTCACACTCTGCAGGAGAAGATTTCCGGCCGGCAGACTTTAACTGACTTTCATTTGGATTTTTGATGACTTTATTTGTTTCATTTTGGGGCTGTATAGCAGGAATTTTTGTAACTTGTCCGTAACCGGAGATTCCTGATATAGGAGCCATGCTATATGGTGTATAGGCATTATAATTATTAAGTCCGCCTATCATAAAATCCCTCCTTCTGAAGATGGAAGCCCCAGTTCATCTAACATTTCATTAATAGAATCATCCATAGGTTCTCCATACATCTGTTCATAAATAGAGTTAAACTGCTCCCTAAATTCAGGAACATGAATTATGTTATAAATACTGAATCCCAATACAGAAATTTGTAAGATAATTCCGATAGTACCGGTGATAAGACCAATTTTGGCATTCTTTTCCATTTGGGTATTGTAACCTTTGGAAAGGATAGCTAATACAATCGCCAATCCACCACAGATAAAACTTCCAAAGAATACACTAAAGACTGCACAAAAGATAGAAAACGCACCAAGACTCTTGGCAAAGAGTGCAAAGACGTTAGGGAATGGTTGGTCAGATGTATTATTTACTTTTTCAGTATTCGAATTATCATAATTATTTTCTGAAAAATATTCCATATCAATTACCTTTATAATCTATATTTTTAATTAAGTATATCATTTCTGTGGTTTATATACAAATTAAAATTACATAAAGGTGAAATGAACTTGATTAAACTGGTGGTTAGGTGAGTAGGTGCTGAAGCTGTAGTATATGCTGAAGTTGACGAAGTTCCTATACTTTCCGTACGCAGCACGCTTTCGCTCCTTTCGAACGCAACGGTGCCAGGCTCGAAAGAACCTCGCCAGGAACCGGCGTTCTCAAAGGGCATGCTTAACAGAAAGTATAGGAACTTCTGTT
>JAFZGJ010000056.1 GCA_017555455.1 Lachnospiraceae bacterium | reverse complement strand
TCAAAAAATTTCCTTTTCCACTGATAATGAGGAAGTAAATTTTGTTTCGGTAGCAATAGAAGACAATAATGCAGAAATCAATTTGCAGTTGAAGGAAAAATATAATTTGAAGGAACCAGAAGAAGAACAAGAATCTTTGAAAATTGATGTTGGAGTTTCAGTAGATATTGATGGTTAACTAGGGAGCAATTTTATGAGAAAGAGATTAGCTGGAGTATTACCAATTATAATAATGCCGATATTCATACCGGTTTATATTATTTTAGATAATTTCATTCTTGTGGATATATTCGGATGCGGTTGTGTACCATCTACGCAGACAAATATGTTAAATATACCTTATAATGCGAATGACTTAAGGGTGACGGTATTTTCAATATTAACTATTACGTTATTCATTTGGAGTGTAGTAATTGCTAAAACTTTTAAAAGAAAATTTATAAAAATAATATATTGTTCTACAGTTGTTTTACTGGATGTCATACTAACTCTGTGGATTGTAAATGCGTTTATGTGGGCATAAGAGAGGTGTTTTATAAACATGACTAATATGAAAAATATTGTCAGTTAAATATAGGTGGAAGATGGATTGGGCTTGAAAAGAGTGATTTGTCCGTAGACTACTTTTGCACACCGATAAATGCAACAGTAATTGGATGGGAAAATAATATACACTATTGTTTTATTAAAGGGTACCGGGATATGGTATTTGCCGTTAATCCAGAACCAAGTGTTGATAGATCCTTTGGCAATGAATTTTAAAGAATTTCTGCAATTAATATTAGCCTGTGGGAGTACAACAGCTGTAGAGCAGATTATCGGTTGGAGCAAAGAGCAATTTGAAAACTTTATTGTTAGCGAAGATAATGCAAAGCATCCTGAACAGGAAAAAGTGTTGGAAATAATCAGGAAAGAATTAAAATTGAAACCAAAAGAAAATCCATATGAGTATGTGAAAGCGGTTCAAGAATTGTTTGATGATAGTAAAATCAAATTTTCTAATGAGTATTATGATACTCTAGGTTTAGAACGTCCAGATGGTTCAGAGAATGAAGGACAGATGTTAGAGTTTGGTGCAGTAACATTTTCATTTATAAAAAGAAGAGATGATGGAGGAAAAGCCAATGAAGGGAATTAAATTAGGAATAGTAGGCATTTGTCTGGGATTATGCGGTATAGCATTTACTACAAATAATATTATTGCAATTGGATGCACTTTTATAGGCTTAGTTTTATCAATCATTGGCTTATTCACCAAAGATAAGTAATTTTCATCCTATTAGGAGGTTTTGGTATGCAACTTGCATTTCCGGAATTTTATATTGGTTTAGTAGTGTCAATTATTATGATAGTAGTTTATATAGTTGTTGAAAAAAGGATTGCAGATATCAATTACTATACGAGAGGTGTGGTTTTATGGAAAATATAGACAAACTATTAGAAGCACCATGTTATGTAGTAGACTTTCTTCCAAAACGAGTTTCGAAGGAGACAAATGGACAGTTTTTTGAAGTAGAAAATTACCTATTAAATCATCATGAATGGTATGGATTAAGGGATAGATTTGTTCGCTTTATTTTAAAAGTAATGTGTTATTATTCTGTTTCGTTTTGTCAAAATGATTGGATGGAAGAACTGAGTCCGGAACAGATGGCGGAAATGATAGATATTATTATGGAAAAGCATTCTTGTGATATGAACATTTTGATAAAGGATACTTTGATTCAATTTGGTTGGGATTGCTTACATATGAGTGTTTATAATCCGGATGAAGAAATGTGCGAGCTGTTTGAACAGATTGCTGTCTCAGAAGGCTTGTTTTGGAGAAAAGCTGATTAAGACAAAAAGTAGGAGAATAACAATGGAATGGATTTTTTTATTAATTGCATATTTACCAATTGTTAGTATTATAGTTGGACTTGTTTTATTAATTGCCGGATTAGTAGTGAAAAAGACAGATAAGAAAAAAGCAACTGGTTTACTAAAATTGGGCGGTTTATGTATTGGTATTTGTTTGCTTGTGTATGGTGTTTTTTTTCTTATAGGAGCAATGGGATTAGGTCCTGTACCAAATTAGTTTTTTTATTGAGTAATTAAAAAGGTGGAGTGAATATGAAAAAGTTCGAATATAAGGTAATGGCAATTCCAACAGCCGTGGCACTTGGAACAAAAGGATATGAAAAGATAGCAGCTGAATTTGAAACAGAACTTAACAAAGTAGGTGCTGAAGGTTGGGAACTTATTCAGAGAGTAGATGGATTGTTTTTCTTAAAAAGAGAAATTTGAGAATAAGATGAGTTATAGGTAAAACATTATGAGAATGATAGGAAAATCAGATGGACCGACAGCAGTAACTGTTATTAAGAAAAATACTAAATTGACATTGAGACAAAAACTAGAAAAGTGCAAATATATAATTAAAAGAGCTTATGTGGAACATACCATAAAAGCTGAGAGTCACACCCTTGATGAAGTAATAGAGTATATTGTAAATGGGCATGGTTTTGTAGAACTTGATAACGATGAGGTACGTTTTGAACGTGATGAACTGAGAGCTTCTTTTATTATGCAGTATGCTCCGGAACTATTAGGTGAATATTCTACTATGCCTCGATTAAAAAGTGAATCCAAAGAAGATATAGAAGAACATATCAAACAATTTCAAGCAAGGCAGCAAAGAGCTATGGAAATACCTATTGAGAAATTTGATATTGATTTTCATAAGTTCCAGATATCCTTCGGAGATATAAATGATAATATGTACATCATTGTAGAAAAACGATTTGCTTATATTGGAGGTGGAGTTTCCGGAGATAAGAAACAAATGAGAAGATTCCATCGTATTTTTAAAGATGTGCATAGGTATTATGGAGTTACAGCTGAGGATATAAAGAATAAAACAAAAAGGTATGAACAAGTAATTAGAGCTTTAACTCGTTGATGGAGAAGTTCCGCTAAGGAAAGTGAAAAATATGAAAGAATTTGATTTATTTGGTTTTCAAGTTGAAATAAATGAAACTGCAACCAGAGAATGGTATGAAAAAGCTGATGAATGGGGCTGTGAATGTGAAGACTGCAGACATTTTATAGATTTGGCAAAAAAGAAAGAATTACCAATTCCTGTGTTGGAGATATTAGAACAGTTTGGAATTGTGCCGGAGAAAGCTACCTATGTTTGTGAAATGATTACAGAGGAGCATAAGGTTTTATATCAATTCAGTTATCGTATGGCAGGAAATATCGTAACGGAAAGAAAAGATGGTGCAAAGGACGTGGAATGGGGAGATGTGTACTGTGGTCATGAACCATATCCTCATGGAGCGCCAGGATTCCCAGAACCACACTTTGATTTAGAATTTTGGGTAAGGTTACCAAAAGCTTACAAGTATAGTGATATAGCCGACTTTCTTATGCATGGCAGAGAGATTGAATTTGCATATAAAGGGAGAAAATATTCTATTACAAATCATTCCGGATTTTGGCATTTGTGTAATGATACAGACCACATTCTTTTAGAAACGATATGCCGTTTTGAAGAGAAAGATATTCTTGTATCAAAACTGTCTGCCTTTGTTATTGATGATATGACAATCCGGGAGATTTTTGATAAGCAGGTTTATGATACGAAAGGGATAGATGTTATTTAAAAATGTAGTTTGCTAGGAGGAATAAAAGTGAAAAGAAGCATTCGTGATAATATTAATATGCCATATACTTTACATGATATGAGTGTATGTGAATTTGAGATATTAGATAACGATATTGTTATGAAAACACAATCAGGCATAGTTGAGATTACACCTCTTTGCAGACAAGTTGAAGGCTATGTTGAGTTTCATAATGTCCAATGGGATTTTAGTTACGTTTATTTACTTGGTGTAACGGGAAATGTTGGAACCTTCACAGGTGAGAAAATGTTTTTGAAAGATTTTATTGATAAATACAAACAGTTCGGCTTTTCTGTGATGGATGAAACCTATGGCTATAATATGACAAAATATTGTGGTTATCTTTTATCTAATAGGCAGCATCATGAATGTATTATTGAGATATATCATGAGGGTGATATGGTATTTGTTGCTGAAGAATAAAGTTTGTATTAGGGAGATAAATCAAATAGATACAGTAGATTTAGATTGAGGAGAATAATTCTATGAGTGCTTGTATATTTATCGCTTCAGATATGCCTTTAGCGGAATTTGCACCATCTCAGAATTATCCATTACATATAGATTTAGATAATGGAACGATAGATGATGGTGGTGCAGATGACAACTATTTTTTGACGTGTTTTGAGGGTGTTGGAGATTATACAGACAAAAAATACGGTGTTAATCTTGAATGGAATTATACAGAAGGTAGAGCAAAACTAATTATTGAGTACATAAAAGCAGCATTGCAGGAAGCAGATGTTATTGAATTTTGGCATGTCTGGTTAATGGATTATTACGAACTTGAAGACAGACCATTCATAGAAAAACATTATCTATTAGCGAATTAACAGTAGAACATATCAAAGAGATGGATAAGGCTGAAATTTGGAATGTTCCGGATAAAATGTTTCCGGAAAGACCATCGTTTTATTGCCTAGTAATAACAAAATAAATTAAATTCAAATTTATGGGTAAGAATGAGCATTAACGATATCGTATGGCCAATCGATAATTCCACCAAATTCTTTAATATTGGTATATCCCATCGCCGCAAGTTCGCTTGCGGCGATTTTGCTTCTTCTGCCGCTTCTGCAATAAACAAGAATAAGCTG
>JAFZGJ010000055.1 GCA_017555455.1 Lachnospiraceae bacterium | reverse complement strand
AGCTAGAATTCTTGACTTAACAGCTCTTCTTGAAAGAAAACCAAAAGCTTTATCCGGTGGACAGAGACAGCGTGTTGCTATGGGACGTGCTATTGTTCGTAATCCTAAAGTATTCCTTATGGACGAACCTTTATCCAACTTAGACGCTAAACTTCGTGTACAGATGCGTATCGAAATCGCTAAATTACATCAGAGATTAGGTACTACCATCATCTACGTAACACATGACCAGACAGAAGCTATGACACTTGGTACAAGAATCGTAGTTATGAAAGACGGTGTTGTTCAGCAGGTAGATACACCACAGAACTTATACGAAAAACCACAGAACCTTTTCGTAGCAGGATTCATGGGATCTCCTCAGATGAACTTCTTAGATGCTGTTGTTAAAGTTGAAGGTAACGTTGCTAACTTAGTAATTGGTGGAAAATCTATTCCATTACCTGCAGACAAATCCAAAAAAGTAATCGACGGCGGTTATGATGGAAAAACAGTTACATTTGGTATTCGTCCGGAAGACGTATATGATAATGATGAATACCTTGCAAATTCTAAATGTGTATTTGAATCTCAGGTTAAAGTTTACGAATTACTTGGTGCAGAAGTATTCTTATACTTTGATTTAGCTGAATACCCAATTACAGCTAGAGTTGATCCTCGTACATCTGCTAGACCTGGCGATGCAATCAAATTTGCATTTGATCTTGATAAGATTCACGTATTCGATAAAGAAACAGAACAGGTTATTACAAACTAATCAAACATATTTAGGGGGGTCAGATTTCTCTGACCCCTTTTTAAACTTTAAATATAAAAGAAATGGAGAGAGTTCATGTTATCCAATCAGATTATTCAAAAAAGCATAGATGAATTAAAATCTATTACAAAAGTAGAATTAGAAATATATGATTTGGAAGGGACAAAAATAGCAGGAACATCTTCTGAAACAGATGTAGAATCCCATATTATCCGTTTTTTTGCAGAATCAGCGGCAGAAACCCAAGAACTGGAAAATAAAAGGTTCATGAAGATTCAGGATGAGGGCAGGGATATTTATGTTTTGGTTGCATATGGAGATTTACAGTATATATATCCTGTTGCCAAAATAGCTGTAAGTCAGTTACAAGCACTTTTATTAGCTTACAAGGAAAAGTTTGACCGTAACAATTTCTTCCAGAATTTAATTCTTGATAATTTACTTTTAGTAGATATTTATAATCGTGCAAAAAAATTGCACTTGGAAGTGGAAGCAAAGAGAATTGTATATTTAATTGAAACGAAAGTGGAAAGTGAGACACTGGCAAAAGAGCTTTTGCGTAGTTTATTTTCCCAACATAATGGAGATTATGTTACTTCCGTAGATGAGAGAAATATTGTTTTAATCAAAAGCCTGCGTAAAGATGATACAGAGGAAGAAATTCAGAATACAGCAAAAACCATTGTAGATATGTTAAATACGGAAGCCATGTTAAGCGTAAAGGTTTCTTATGGAACAGTTGTAAATGAATTAAAGGAAGTATCCAAATCTTATAAAGAAGCAAAAATGGCTTTAGATGTAGGTAAAATTTTCTATATCGAAAAAAATATTATTGGATATGAAAAACTAGGTATCGGCAGATTAATATATCAACTGCCGGTAAGCTTATGCCGTATGTTCATGAATGAGATTTTTGGAGATAATCTTCCGGATAAATTGGATGAAGAAACCCAGATTACCATTCATAAATTCTTTGAAAACAGTTTGAATGTTTCAGAAACAGCAAGACAGTTATATATTCACAGAAATACTCTTGTGTATCGGATTGAAAAATTGGAGAAAGAGACAGGACTGGATATCCGCAACTTTGATGATGCACTTACTTTTAAAATTGCATTGATGGTAGTAAGCTATTTGCAATATTTAGATAGTAGAGATAATTAAAAATTATAAAGATACCAAGTTTTTTTAGAATAATTATATAAGAATTTGGAATAAGCTGTACAAGCAACACATAAAATGATTCTATAGGAGGGTTACCTATGGAATCATTTTTTCGTTATATATCTTATATGGATTATTATAAAAATAAAGAGCGTATTAAAAATGCGGGATTTCTTCGGTGGAAATTACGTAATGGGGAGCATCAAATAGAGTTCCAAATAAAGGATGTGCCTTGTATGCAGGGGACGTATGAGATTAAAGAAAAGAATACGGGGAAAGTATTGGATACAATAGAAATAGATAAAGGAATCGGAAATTATAAAAAAGAGTTTCCGTCCATGTCTGCATCCGGTGAGGAATATATAGATATTTCTAATAACAGATTATATTTGAGTGATGTAGAAGGATTTTTGATTGCATTAAATTCTAATGAGTATTTATCTGTTGATGTAAAGTTACATAAAAAAGAGAAGGAAGGAAATTTTGATAGAGAAAAGAAAGATAGTATAATTTTGCAAGAAAAACAGGAGAATTTAATACAAAAACAAGAACAAAATGAAAGTATTGCTGGGAATTCTGAAATTAAAGAGTCTAAGGCAGCATCAGAAAATGTTCTTATTAATGGTATTGAAGAAAAATATATAGATCCGATTACAGAAAGAAATATCAAAATTATAGAACCTATTCATGATGATAAATGGCAGCAGCTATGTAAAAAATATCCTAATATACATCCCTTTCCAAATAGTAAAGTATTTTTATCAATTAAACCGGAAGATTTTATTATTTTACAAAAGGAATATCAAAAGCTGGTACAAAATAGTTTTCTGCTTCATGGATTTTATAATTATGGGCATATTATTTTAGGAAAATTATCAGAAGAGGAAGAAACACCTATATATGTAGGGGTTCCGGGAATTTATTATGAACAAGAAAAAAAAGCTGCCCAGATGTTCGGATTTGTTGGATTTGAAAGCGTAGAACATCCGGTGCAGCAGGGCAGTTATGGTTATTATATGATTGAAGTTGAGATATAGATTTATAGTAAATTATTCTATTCCACGCAAAAAAGTGTTGGGAAGTTTTGCTTTTATTATGGATAAATATTGATTCAAGGTATCCGTATCGCAAGCAGAAAGTCCCGGAGTAAGGATATTTCCACTGTCCTTAAAGGATTGAATGTAATAAGGACTCTTGGCGGATATCATTTCACTAATTTCCTCAAAATCCCGCTTAGAATGGAGTTCCTTGACAACAGTAGTACGGAATTCGTAATCAATGCCGGAGTTTTCAATGATAGAAATAGAGTTTTTAATACTTTCTATATTAAAATTATTAATGTCACAAACTTTGGAATAATTAGAGTATCCTGCCTTAATATCCATGGCAATATAATCAAGGAGTTTTTGGTTTAATAAATCAGAAATAATTTTAGGACGATAACCGTTGGTGTCTAATTTAATTTTGTAACCAAGAGTACGGACTTTTTCCATAAATTGCGCCAAGTCCGGTTGTAAGGTTGGTTCTCCCCCTGTAATACAGATTCCGGAAAGAATATTTTTTCTTTTTTCTAAAAATGCAAAAATTTCTTCTTGGGAGATATGTGAGGTTGGATGAAAAATCAAATCTGAATTATGGCAAAAAGGACAGCGGAAATTACAGCCGCCGGTAAAAATAGTAGCCGCCACGTGTCCGGGATAATCTAAAAGTGTTGTTTTCTGATAACCACAAATATGCATAAGAGTTTAAATTCCTTTGACAGATTTCTTTTCTAAGTATAATATGATAACTATTCAGAGCCAAGCGAATTTATAAAAATTTTTGCATTAGGTTCATGCAGACATAAGTATAATTGGGTGAGAAATGATGGAAGAACATATAAAGTACATGAAGGAAGCCTTAAAGCAGGCAAAAAAAGCATATGCATTGGGAGAGGTTCCCATTGGTTGTGTTATTGTCTATGAAGATAAAATTATAGGACGAGGATATAATCGCAGAAATACGGATAAGAATACTCTGGCCCATGCGGAGATTACAGCCATTAATCGTGCCAGTAAAAAAATGGGTGACTGGAGATTGGAGGACTGTACTTTGTATGTAACTTTAGAGCCTTGTCAGATGTGTTCCGGAGCCATTGTCCAATCCAGAATCACGAATGTTGTTATGGGATGTATGAATCCCAAAGCAGGATGTGGGGGAAGTATATTAAATATTTTGGAAATGCCGGAATTTAATCATCAGGTGAACGTGACCCGTGGAGTCATGGAAGAAGAATGCAGCCGGATTTTACAGGATTTTTTCAAGGAACTTCGAATCCGGAATAAAGAAGAAAAAGCTGCAAGAAAGGCTCTTTTGGAAAAAGAAGCAGAACAAATTTTATAGAAGTTTATAGGGAAATTGACTTAAGCGGAGTGTTGACAAAGGTTAGAAATCCTTGTATACTAACAAAGTATTTTTGAGAATAAATGAGACGAAAATCCTGTATAGGATGGAGCTTATATAGCTGCCCTTAGTAAGTGGCGATGAAGTTTGGGTCTCGCGCAATAGGAATCTACGAATCTGGTCAGGACAGGAATGTAGCAGCCATAAGAAGAATCTCCTATGTGCCGTGAGGGT
>JAFZGJ010000054.1 GCA_017555455.1 Lachnospiraceae bacterium | reverse complement strand
CGTAATCAATTATTGGCGTATTATCCTGATGAAATCTGGTTGTCAAAAATTGCCCAGTGTATGTATTCTATATCTCAGTATGGACAGTACAATTATGGAAGAATGGCAAGAAGGGCAGATGTTGTTACAGCAGAACAGTGTCGAAGTCAGTTTATAAAAAATGTCATGGAAATGATTTATCTTTTGAATCGTACCTATGCACCATATTATAAGTGGATGTTCAGAGGATTGGAGAACGTAGATGATTTCGGACTGGCTGAAAAGCTAAATCAATTAGTTTCAATTCCGATTATGAATATAGAAGAAAATGAAACTTACATGGAGAATATTTGCATTCTTTTGTTAAAGCAGATGGAGAAAGATGGATTTTTAACGCGTAATCCCTATACAACTTATTTAGAACATTATATAGAACAAGTGTTGAATTTTAAAGCAAAACTAAGATATTCCACAAAAACAGATAGTGTAAATGGTGTAAAACCGGAGAAAAACAGTAACAAAACAAATATAAAAAGAGAATATATAGATAACTTAAATTCACAAATTGAGGAGAAAAATGTTAAAAATATGGAAAATTTAACTTTCAAAGAAAAGATGGTAAAAAAACTTGTCAATTTAGAATGGATAAACTTCGATAAAGTAGAAAATGAAGGCGGCAGAGCCGATTGCCAGGATGACTGGGGAACGTTTTCCATTATGCGTACCAGTCAGTATTTAACATGGACAGAAGAAATGCTTCAAAGTTATATTCAGGATTTTGAAGATGCCATGGCAAGAGGATGGAATCTGATTACTGAAAAGTATGGAAGAATGATGGAATCTACAGCTCCGAAACGCTTCGAAGAGATTAAGAATCAATTTCCTGTTTTGGCAGAAGAGAAAAAAGTGATTATTGAAGAAATTGTTAAGATTCAAGTTCGATGGATGGAAGAATTTGCTTTAGAATATCCTTGTATGGCAGGAAACAGCCGTGTGATTCATACCGGTGAAGATACAGTTTATTCAACATCTTTTGAAACTTATCTTAGGGGCGAAATGAGTACTTATTCTGATAAAACTTTGGATTTGTATGGAAGATTTATTGTTTCTTATTTGCAGGCAGGGAAAAATCTTACTAAAGAGATTATGACCAATACTGCACTTTTGTATGGATATGAAAGTCTGGAGAAAGCAGAAGAGTTACTTGCTAAATAATTTTTTATACAGAATATGGGGTAAAAAATAATGCATATTCTATACTAATATGGAAAGTGAGAAAAGCGAACAGATGAAAATCATGGTAAGTGCCTGCTTAATGGGTGAAAATTGCAAATATAATGGCGAAAATAACTTAAACGAAAAAGTTTTAAATTATGTAAAAGGTCATCAGGTAATTACTGTTTGTCCCGAAGTCATGGGCGGTCTGCCCACTCCCAGAATTCCGGCTGAGATTGTAAATAATGTTGTAACTACAAAAGATGGGCGTAATGTAGACAAAGAATTTAGAACAGGGGCAGAAATGGCATTGCAAATTGCAAAAGAAAATCAGATAGATTTAGTTGTTTTGCAATCCAGAAGTCCCAGCTGCGGTCCAAAACAGATTTATGATGGCAGTTTTTCCGGAAAGAAAATAGAGGGACAGGGCGTATTGGCGAAGTTACTTATTGAAAATGGGTTTAGAGTTATAGATGTGGAAGATTTATTGTAGTATTCAAACGTAAGATATGTAAACCCCGGCATATAGCCGGGGCATATTATTATTATTTAGCAACCAAAGTTAAAGAAATCACAGAAAGTAGTAAATAACTTGGAACAGCTATTGAAAATAAAACACATAGTTTTGTCCTCCTTATTTTTATTTGTCTTAGCTAAGTACAAATGAATTGTAACAATTTTGTGACATTTAAACAATAGGAGACAAATGGAAAAATTGTTAGATTTTTAAAAAATCATGTTGACTCTGACCTAACGTTATAGCTTATGTTAATATTACACACGGGAGATAATTTTTAGTAAGTAATAAATAAGGCTAAGGGAGAAATGACTATGATGACGGTAAATGAAGTAAGTAAATTGACCGGAGTAAGCGTGCGTACACTACAATATTATGATAAAATAGGTCTTTTAATGCCGGCTACCTATACAGAATCAGGATATCGTATGTATGATGAAATTTGTCTGGAACGTTTACAACATATTTTATTGTTCAAAGAATTACAATTTCCTTTAAAAGAGATTAAAGAAATTCTCGATAGTTCTGACTTTAACCGAAACAGAGCCTTAGAACAGCAGATAGAACTTCTTACTATGAAAAAAGAACATCTTGAAAATTTAATTTTTTTTGCCCGTGGAATACTTGGATTAGGAGTGAGATATATGGATTTTTCAGTATTTGATACTAAAAAAATGAATGAATATGCAAAACAGGCTAAAGAAACCTGGGGGAAAACAGAGGCATATAAGGAGTTTGAAGAAAAGCATAAGAATTATTCTGAAAAGGATGACCAAAGATTACAAGTAGAATTTATGAATCTGTTTGTAGAGTTTGGGCGGATGAAAGATATGGATGCAGGATGTTATGAAGTACAGACTTTGGTGAAAAGATTACAGGATTTTATTACAGAACATTTTTATACCTGTACAGATAAGATATTAGTCCATCTTGGTAAAATGTATTCCGGTGGTGGTTCTATGACAGAAAATATTGATGCGGCCGGGGGTGAAGGTACTGCAGAGTTTGCCGCAAAAGCCATTGAGATTTATTGTAATAAATAAAATAAGAATAATTAAAGAGAAGTTAGATCATATTATTTAAACAACAAATTAACTTAAAAAGGAATCTGTCGAATAGACAGGTTCTTTTTATTGGCAAGAACAAATGTTTGGTATATAATATAGAAAATATCATAAACCATCTGAGAAAAGAAACCAAATAATTATATTACATTGGGAGGATAGCAAATGAATCAAAGAACTTATATTGCAATAGATTTAAAATCTTTTTATGCCTCTGTAGAGTGTAAAGAAAGAGGCTTAGATCCTTTGACCACTAATTTGGTTGTTGCAGATGCCAGTCGTACTGAAAAAACAATATGTTTGGCAGTTTCTCCCTCATTGAAAGAATATGGAATTCCCGGCAGGCCAAGATTATTTGAAGTTATTCAGCAAATAAAAACAGTCAATGCAAGAAGAATTCGAAATGCTCCGGGACAGAAGTTTACAGAAAAATCGAATAATGCAGTGGAATTAAAAAATAATCCAGCTTTAGAAATAGATTTCATAGCAGCACCACCACAAATGGCAAAATATATAGAGTGGAGCACCAAAATTTATAATGTATATTTGAAATATGCTGCACCGGAAGATATTCATGTTTATTCTATTGATGAAGTTTTCATCGACATTACATCCTACTTAAAAGCCAGTGGACTTAATGCAAAAGAATATACCAAACAAATAATTCAGGATGTATATAAAACTACAAATATTACAGCAACAGCAGGAATCGGAACAAATTTGTATTTGTGTAAAGTAGCGATGGATATCATGGCAAAACGTGTTGATGCAGATGAAGATGGTGTAAGAATTGCACAACTTGATGAGCTGTCATATCGAGAACAATTATGGAATCACAGACCACTTACAGATTTTTGGCGTGTAGGAAGAGGCTATACCAAGAAACTGGAAGAAAACGGTCTTTTTACGATGGGAGATATTGCAAGATGTTCTCTAGGAAAACCAAATGAATATCACAATGAAAATTTACTTTATAAATTATTCGGAATCAATGCAGAATTGTTGATTGACCATGCCTGGGGATGGGAACCATGTACCATTGCTGATGTAAAGGCCTATAAACCACAAAATAATTGCATCGGTTCCGGTCAGGTATTGCATTGTCCCTATACATTTGAAAAAGCAAGAATTATTGTTAGGGAAATGACAGATTTACTTGTGCTGGATTTAGTAGACAAGAGATTAGTAACGGATCAGATGGTACTAACAGTGGGATATGATATTGAAAATTTAAATGATAGTAAAAAGACTCAGGAGTATAAAGGTGAAGTGACAATAGATTATTATGGACGTCGAGTTCCGAAGCATGCCCATGGTACGACCAATCTTTCCGGAAAAACATCTTCCACAAAATTGATTACAGATGCAGTTATGGAACTTTATGATAAAATTGTAAACCCCAAACTTTTGGTACGTCGAATAAACCTTACAGCTAATCATGTTGTAGATGAAAAGTCTGTTTTAAATGAAAACTCTTATGAACAGATGAATTTATTTACGGATTATGAAGCTGAAGCTCAGAAGCGAAAAGAAGAGCAAGCTGAATTGGAGCGGGAAAAACGGATGCAACAAGCAGTTTTAAATATTAAAAAAAAGTTTGGCAAGAATGCAATTTTAAAAGGAATGAATCTGCAGGAAGGAGCTACTACAATGGAGAGAAATAATCAAATCGGAGGACATAAGGCATGAATAACAGATATGCAGACATCATAAATTTGCCTCATCACGTATCAAAAACCAGACCTCAGATGCCCATTGCAGATAGAGCTGCTCAGTTTTCTCCTTTTGCGGCATTGACGGGATACGATTCAGCTATTGAAGAAACTGGAAGATTAACGGATTCCTTTATAGAACTTGATGAAAGTAGGAAAGCTGTTTTAAATGAAAAATTGCAATCGATGTTAAAAAATATAAAAGAGCAGCCGGAAGTAGCCATAACGTATTTTCAACCGGATGAAAAAAAGAATGGTGGTTCCTATATTAATATTTCAGGAGTGGTAAAAAAAATAGATGAATTTGAGAAGTGTCTTATTTTAACAGATGCAACAAAAATTCCAATGAAATATATTTTTGAAATAAAAACTCTTGTGTAAACTCTAATATTCCCATAAAGAATCATTCTAAAATGTTTTGATTCTTTATGGGAATATTTTGTTAATAAAATGATTAACAATTATTGACATATATAATCTATATTGTTAAACTGAATGTAAATCAAATGATTAACGCCTATATTCAAAGGAGGTCAACAATGAAATACAATTCCGGTCTATCAGAAAATGAATGGTATATTATGCAGGTTTTATGGGAAAAATCACCATCTACTTTACGGGAAATCTGTGATGCATTGAAAGGTTCCAAAGGATGGACAAAACACGCCATTTCCTCTTTTTTAAAAAGAATGTCGGAAAAGGGAGCTGTAGAAGTCGACGACAGCGGCAAGGTAAAAGGTTATTCTGCGATATGGAACAAAGAGGACACTATTTTAGAAGAAACAAGTTCTATCCTCGAACGAATATATCGAGGAGATTTGTTATTAATGGTAAGCAATGCCATAAAAGAACAGAAATTATCCAGTGAAGAAATTGAGGAATTAAAAAGTTTGCTGGATGATATGAAATGATAAGTTAAAACAATCTTCATGCAACAAACAAATGCAATTTCATAAATAAACTGAAAGGAATAGTTGTTTCATATGAAAACCTTATATTTTTTATTCAGTTCCAGTCTTTTAATAGGATTGGTTCTATTGTTCAGAAAAGTATTTCGTAAAAAATTATCTCCTGTGGTAATTTATGCTTTGTGGATGATTCCCTTAATTAGGTTTATGATACCTTTTGTATTATGGGAAGTCCCGATATATAGTACAGTCGTGGATGTTTTAAATATTCCTTATAGAGTTGTTTCCGAATGGATGGTCGAAACGGAGGATTTCAGTGAGCAAATAGGAACGGAATATACTACTATGACCGTTCAATCAAATGAAGATGAAATTACAGAAAATAAGAACGAAAGTGTTCTTGTAGAAGAAACTGTAACTGAATGGACAGAAGCACAGACAACTATGACGACAACTCCCGTACTGGTACAGACATCAGATACTATGGATATCATGAAAATGATACAAAATATTTGCTGTGGTATCTGGATTATTGGAAGTGTGCTAATTGGTACATATACTTTGTTTAGCAATCGAAAGTTATATAAATATGTAAAAACAGCCGAAAAGGTTGATATCATAAATAAGGTTTCTGTTTATCTGAATGATGAAATAACAGTTCCCTGTCTGACAGGTATGATCCATCCTAAAATTCTGGTGAACAGTGAAGTCCGAAATAATACACAATTATATGAGTATATTCTTCAACATGAAATGACACATTTTAAACAGAAAGATCATATCTGGACAGGGATTAAGATTTTCCTTTGTATAATTTATTGGTGGAATCCTCTTGTTTGGGTAGCCGTCATTTGTGCCGGAGAAGATGCTGAAGTTGCCTGTGATGCAAAAGTTCTAAAAGGAAAAAGTAAGGAAGAACGTAAAGCATATGGCTATGCCTTGTTACTACTTTTAGAAAATACACAAAAGAACCGAAAAATAATATATGCAGCCACATCCATGTTTGGAAGTCGTAAAAATATGAAACGAAGAATTGAGGAAATTGCAGACGAGACCAAAACCAGGAAAGCTTTTTTAATAATTTCCGTTCTAATTTTAGGTTTTACATTTGTTATAGGCTGTACCATTCCCGCTCAAAATATGAGTTCCATTAAAACGAATGATTGGAAAATTGTTGACCGGGAGGAAAGTAGTTTTCATGAGACAAAATTCGACTATGAGTTAAAGGAAGATATCCAAAGCGGATTGATTTATTATGAGCTATATGAATATGGTACATTGACGCAACGCAGCATTTTATCATACGGCAATATAAAAGAAAAGAAAGGAAACATAAAAATTAGCAGAACATATCCCAAAAATCTTAATACAGACGGGAACCCCGGATGGATGATAGAATTTAATGGAATCGATATTGAGCTTGAAAAACCGATTTATGATTATGATGTGAATGGACATAGCAGCACAGCATTAAATGATGAAAATGTAATCCAAATTAAGCCGGAAGACGATTTTGTATTAATAGCAGATTTTGGAGGAAAAAACGGAGAATCAGGTAGGGTCTTTGATTGTAAACAATTATCTGTATACACCCAAAAAGAATTGCAGGAACATTTAAAAGATAACTATGTTACTGTCTTGTTAAGATTTGTAGTTTCCGGAAAAGATGCACAGGAGCTTTATGATACCTATGCCAAAGAAGAATCTGCATCTAATGAAAATATGGAAATTATGGAGGAAAATGATACCGGAATACTTAACGAAAAGAACACTCAAAATCCAGAAAATGAAGGTATATTGGAATTTGATACTTTTCTGGATGCTGTCGCGAATAATTCTATTGAAGATATGAATTGGGGAAATTTCTCAAATATAAATAGAAAATTTTTTCATGAACATTCGTTGACATATAATATTTCTTATGATTTAGAATTTGAAAATCATTACATTCGACTGGATTTTTATTATAGGAAAGAAGAGGATCAGCTTGGCGATATTTTTATACATAAAGAGGATGACAGTACTCTGTGGGTTTATGATTCTGAAAAAAAACAACGGGTTTCCGATGAGGAAATTATTGAATTTATCAGATGGGATAACAATATTTTAAACGAAATATCCTTTAAATTACCAGAGGATTTAACTATGAGTGCATATAGTGCTGATACAGGTTATGAAGGCGGATGTTTATTTTTACCAATGGTATATAAAGGGGATGAACAATTTACACCGGATTTCTGGATGGCTTCTGGTATGGTCAGCAGATATACACAGTCAGTGGTTCTGATATGGGATGGAGATATGATAAGCGGTATTTCACCATATTTTAATCATACTTCCCAGGAAGTAATAGAACAAGTTGATGGACTTAGTGCTCCATCATTATTGGTGCATTTCAATCATGATTTATATACTGCCGGAGGTTTAGGTGAATTAGAAGAACAGGGAATTGACATTTCTACAATAGAAACAACAAGTGATTACTGGTATTTGTTTATTGCACAACCGGAAGAAGAATATGGTTATGTGATTACTTTGAATCAGAGGAATTTTACAAAAGATGATATTTTAAATTTAGGAAAGACAATTGAGATACTCAATCATTAAAATAAAGATTGTAATATTATAGTTATGTGAGATTTTCTTATAATATGAAAAGAGGAGTCACCTATAAGGTGACTCCCTGTTTAAAGATTGCCATATCATGGAATCCTGCAATTTCACTGCACACCTTTTTACCGGAGGCAACTTCAATAATGTAGTTATAGAATTCTTTCACAACTTCGTCCATGGATTTATTTTCAACCAGAACACCGGCGTTAAAATCAATCCAGTTATTTTTCTTAGAAGCAAGTATTGAATTAGTTGCAATTTTCATAGTTGGAACAGGAGAGGCAAATGGTGTACCACGTCCTGTAGTGAAAAGTACTATGTGAGCTCCTGAAGTAGCAAGGGCAGTAGAAGCAACCAAGTCATTTCCCGGAGCACTTAAAAGGTTTAATCCCGGAACTTTTACAGTTTCACCATAAGCTAACACACCACGAACCGGAGAACTTCCAGATTTCTGGGTACAGCCCAAGGATTTATCTTCCAAAGTAGAAATTCCCCCTTTTTTATTTCCCGGAGATGGATTTTCATAAATAGTCTGATTGTGACTCTTGAAATAATTTTTAAAGTCATTGATCAATGAAACGGTCTGATTGAACAGCCCTTCGTTGGCACAACGATTCATAAGAATCGTTTCCGCACCAAACATTTCGGGAACTTCTGTCAAGATTGTAGAACCGCCTTTTGCAATTAACATATCAGAAAATCTACCTACCAATGGGTTAGCAGTAATACCGCTTAAACCATCACTTCCGCCACATTTCATGCCGATTACCAGTTTATCTACACTGATAGGTTCGCGGCGGGTGGAACCGGCATAATTTATTAATTCTTTGATTAATTCCAAGGAAGTTTCGATTTCATCTTCACATTCCTGAGCAACTAAGAATTTAACACGTTTGTCATCATAATCACCAATGTATGGTTTTAAAATATCAATGCTGCTATTTTCGCATCCAAGTCCTAAGACAAGAACACCACCGGCATTGGGATGATTGATTAAGTCAGCAATAATTTGTCTGGAATTTTCCTGATCATCCCCCATCTGGGAACAACCATAGGGATGAGGGAAAGCAATCACCTCATCTATAGTACCGCTAAGCATTGTATTAGCTTGTTTTGCAATAGCAGTAGCAACATTGCTTACACAGCCAACGGTAGGAATTACCCAGATTTCATTACGGACACCAACTTTTCCGTCAGAGCGTTTGAATCCCATAAAGGTTGAAGGAAGTTCGTTTAAGATTTCTTTATCTGAGAACCATTCTTCAAGGCTGATTTCAGGAGTGTTGAAATTCTCAGTAGAATTTCTTGCTGGAGCACCCTTAAATACAGGTTCATAAGTATATTCCAACAAATCTCCCAAACCGGTTTTTAAATTATGTACATGTACCCAATCGCCACATTTGATAGCTTCTTTTGCAAAACCAATGCGGGAACCGTATTTAATAATTTCAGAATCTGCGGTAATATCCGTAATTGCCATTTTATGTCCTGCCGGAATGTCATTTACAGCAGTTACGGTAAGGGAATTTGTAATTTCTAATACAGTTCCTACAGCAATATCCTGCAGGGCAACAATCACATTATCGTTAGGATGAATTTTTATGAAAGTTTGCATAATGCACTCCTCATTCCGTTTTCTTTAATATCATTTAAGTGGGCAACAATAGTATCTGTAAGATCTTTAATTTCATTTAAATCCTGACCGAAGAAATCAATTCTTCCAAGGAATGCTTTTACAAATTCAGAAGTTTCATTTCTGCAGTTGTCACGGAAGAATTCCATAACAGCAGCATCGTCCATAATACGGTATTCTTCACCATTACGTGTACCGATTAAAGCTCCGTCCTTAATTTCGTCTCCCTGATAGAATGCCATTAAAGCAGCAAGAGAGAAGGTAAGTCTGACCGGTAATTTACCAAATTTTTCAATATATCCTAAGAAACTAGGCATACATCTTGCTCTCCATTTTGAAACAGAGTTAAGAGAAATAGCAAGAAGTGCATGCTTTACATATGGATTGTTAAAACGATCAATTACGGCTGCCGCAAATTCTTCTAAATCCTGTTTAGGAAGAGTAAGAGTAGGAATTACTTCTTCAAATAAAGTGTTGTTCATAAAGTTACGGATATCGTCATCATCCATAGATTCTTTTACAATATCATTTCCACAAAGGAAGGAAGCTAAGACAAAAGAAGTATGGGCACCGTTTAAGATACGTACTTTTCTTTGCTTGTATGGTTTCTGATTATCTGTAAAGATAACAGGAAGTCCTGCATCCGGTAAAGGAAGTTCTTTACTGATGTCTTTTTCACTTTCAATTACCCAAAGGGCAAATGGTTCGCCGGTTACCATGATTTTGTCTTCATAACCTAATATTTCCCATTCTTCCTGTTCTGTAGCTTTTGGATAACCTGTGATAATACGGTCAACCAGAGTAGAAGTGAATATACATGCATTTTCTACCCAGTTTTTAAATTCGTCGCTTAAGTTCCAAAGTTCGATAAACTGCATGACACATTTTTTTAACATAATACCGTTGTCGTCAATTAATTCAACAGGGAGCATTACAAGACCTTTTTCCATATCACCTTTGAAGGTCTCAAATCTATGATATAAAAATTTAGTTAATTTCCCGGGGAAGGTTTTCGGTGGAGCAGCATCAAATTTGTCACTGTCGTCAAAAACAATTCCTGCTTCCGTAGTATTGGAAACTACGAAACGGAGAGTAGCAATGGTGGCCAAATCCATATATTTGTCATATTCATGATAGGAATCTACCGCATCCTTAACACTGGTAATCCTACGGTTTAATACTTTGGCTTCACCATCTACCATGCCGCGCAGGGAAACGGTATACTGGCAGTCCTGTTTGTGGAAGTTTTCTAAAGATCCGAATTCAATTGGTTTGATAAGAACAATACTTCCATCAAATAATCCTTTTTCATTTGCAATATCAATCATGTAATCTACAAATCCACGTAAGAAGTTACCTTCGCCGAACTGAACCACTTTTATAGGTCTGTCTACGGGATTGGTAAGGTTTTTGTTTAATGTGTTCATAGTAATTTACCTCCGTTTTTGTTTGATTTTAGATATAAATAAATCTCTGCACATATATTCATGGTCAGAAGATTATCCAAATTATAAAAATGTAAGTGCTTTCATAAAATAATTCTACTTTATAAAAAAAATAAAGTCAACAATGAAAAAACGATGAACTGGATTTTTCCTATTGGAGGTAGAAGCAAAGGAAAACAAAAATCAAATAAAATTCTGTTTTATCATGATAATAGCAATAAGAAAATTCTCCTTGCTAAGAAGAAAAAAATTCGATATAATCAAAATAATAAAAAATGTAAATACTTACACAAAATTATTATTTAAGAAACAAGATTAACAGAAAAGAGTGATTACTTGAATATTTACGATGTATCAGATAGGGCAGGTGTTTCTATTGCTACAGTTTCCCGTGTTTTGAATGGGAACCATAAAGTTAGCGATAAGACACGTGAAAAAGTTCTTCGGGTAATAGAAGAGTGTGGCTATACTCCCAATGCTTTTGCAAGAGGATTAGGATTAAATACCATGAATACCATTGGCGTTATGTGTGCGGATTCTTCTTATCCTTATCAGGCAAAGGCGATTTATTATATCGAACAGAATTTGCGGGCGAATGGATATGATTGTATTTTATGCTGTACCGGCGATGAATTGGAACGGAAAAAAGAATGCATGGAACTTCTTCTTACGAAAAAGGTAGACGGAATCATATTGGTCGGATCCAGCTTTGTTTATGATAAAAAATCAGAAAATAAATATATTGTGGATGCTGCAAAGCAAATTCCTGTCATGATTTTAAATGCAGATATGGATGCGCCTAATGTATATTGTATTATTACTGATGATGTGAAATCTATGGAAGAAGCTGGAATGTTCTTAATGAAAAATAAGGAAGATATTCTTTATTTGTATAATGCACATTCCAATAGCGGCAAACGAAAGATACAAGGATTTAAAAATGCCTGTAAGAAATCCGGTGTAGGAATAACGGAAGAGAGAATCCGTTATTTTGACGGATATCATGAAAATATTCCTGCAGTAGCACAACTGTTGGAGACAATAGTAAATGAAGGGGTCAGGTTTTCAGGAATTTTATGTTCTGATGATGCCCTAGCTATGGGAGCGCTCAGATTTGCTTGGGAACATAATTTGAAGGTCCCGGAAGATTTACAGGTAATTGGATATGGAGATTCCATGTTAGTGAATTGCTGTAATCCGGGATTGACCAGTGTTGACACAAAAGAAGAAGTAATGTGCCAACAGTTAGTAGACACATTGTTGCAGATTTTACAAGGGAAAGAAATGCCGCAGAAGTTAGTTTTTAAAGGTAAGCTTGTATTACGGGGAACTACCAGATAAAACAGAAAGAAAAAATATCAATATAAATGAAGGAAATATTAAAAAGAAAGAAAGGAACGAAAAACAATGCAGGTAAAAGGAACTTATTTTCAGAATGACAAAGAAAATCCATTGGTATATGGAGACATTAATCTTATTAATCCTAAGAGAAGAAGACTTCGTGGAGAAGAAGAAAAAGAAGGTATTTTAGCAGAAACTGTAATTGCAGGTTTTTGTGGGACTGACCATGAACTTATGAGAATGGGAAGTGAAGGCTTGTTAGATAAGAAATTCCCGGAAGGAGAAAAACGTCTTATCAACGGACATGAAGGTGTGGTATGGGTACCAAGCCAGAATCGTTTTGCCATCGTTTTGATCCGCGGTGGTAATGCTTATGATCCAACAAGATATACAGAAGAGGAATCTTACTTTGAATATGGTTGTGATGGTGCGGACGGACTTTTCTCCGATCATAACTATTATCATCCGGATATGCTTCTTCCAATTCCGGATGGATATGTAAAAGATGGTAAATTAGCATTATCCTTTGCTAAGAAAATGGTATTTCCTGATCCATATGGCTGTATGGTATTCCAGTTAGAAAGAATGGAGGATATGGGAAGTGCCCATAATTTCCGCGTAGAAATGGCTAAAAATAAATGTTCCGAAGAAGAAGCAAGAAAATTAGCAAAAGAACATGTTTTTGACAGAACCGTAATTTTCGGTCTCGGAACTACAGGTATGTTTATCGGTGATTTAATCCGTCAGAAATACCCGGAAGCTAAGATTGTGTTTGTGGCAAGAAGCGAAAAAGACAGTCCAAAGATTTCTTTTGCATTAGAACAGGCAAACGCAGATTATGTTAAGAGTTGTTATGATACTAATGAAGAACTGGCTAAGGCAATCTGTGATGAGCTTGGCGGAACTGCAACTACCTTTATCGGAACCAGCGGAAACGGTGTGGAAAGCGAAATTGCATTCAAACATGGTGTTCTTGGATGTAACGGTATTTACAACAGCTTCTCATTAGGTCCGGTAGTTTCTTTTGATACTATGCCATTTGGATTTAAGAATCACTTGATCCTTTCTTCCATTAACTTCCGTCAGGCGCATATGGAAAAAGCTATTGAAATTTTAGCAAAGAGCCGTTATGACGAAATCGTAGAATTAGTAGATAAAGAAGAATTTATCAAAGATCCAATGGGAATGTATGAAAATCAGATTTTCTGCAAAGGGGCACCATTAAAATCTGCTGTTGTATGGAACGAAAAATACATTGATTTTGAAAGATAAGAGGAGAAAAAGATGAAAACAATATTAATTAATCAGCCGGGCGAAATTAAAGTAACAGACACTCCAATGCCGGAAGTAAAACCTGGGGAAGCATTACTCAGAATCAGATATTGCGGTATCTGTGGTGCAGATGTGGCTAGTTATACAGGAAACCAGCCATTTACTACATATCCAAGAATTCCTGGACATGAATTTAGTGCAGAAATCGTAGAAATTCCGGAAAACAAATACGGGTTAAAAGCCGGTGATGTAGTAACAGCTAATCCATATTTTAACTGTGGTGCTTGTTATTCTTGTGAAAGAGGATTTGTAAACTGCTGTACAGACAACCAGACTATGGGTGTTCAGAGAGACGGTAGCTTCTGTGAATACGTTGCAATGCCAATTGAAAGAATTATTCCCGGTATGGGACTTAGTGCAAAAGAATTAGCTTTAATCGAACCATTTGCTATTAGTTATCATGCTTTATCCAGATGTCATATTGAACCTACAGACAAAGTATTAGTAGTAGGAGCAGGTCCAATTGGTTTATTTGCTTTGATAAGCGCAAAACTTCGCGGAGCAACTGTTTATGTATCTGATATGTTGGCAGGACGTTTGGAAACAGCTTTAGAATATGGCGCAGATGGTGTAATTGATGTATCCAAAAAAGATTTAATGGAAGCAATGGAAGAAATTACAGGTGGAAAAGGATTCGATGTTTGTGTAGAAGCTTGTGGACTTTCTAATACTTTCTTAAATTGTATTGATGCAGTGGCCTTTGCAGGAAACATTATTTTAATCGGTAATGGTAAAAAAGAAACAACCTTCCTTCATTCCATTCTTTTGAAAAAAGAAGTAAATATGTTTGGAAGCCGTAATGCATATACCAAAGATTTTAAAGCATTAATCCAGTTAGTAGCCAGTGGTAAAGTAGATGTACTTAAAATGGTAAGTGAAGTATATTCCGTAGACGAGGCTGATAAGGCTTTTGAAGCATTGGTACATAACGACGGTACTTTGAAAAAAGTATTGATTGAGATGTAATGATAACAGGATTGTAAGGGTGCATAGTAGGTCGCAATCCGTATGTTATCATAAAATATAATAAAAGGAAGTGATAACAGATGATTATAGATGCTCATTTACATTTATGGGACAAACAACATGGTATGGTAAATGGAAAACCGGTTGTAGATATAGGTGGCGGAAAAAGTGATTTTGGCGGCGTCATCCGCCAGATGATGCCGGCATACATGGATGATGGATGCAATAACGTAGAAAGATTGATTGCCAATATGAATTTCGCTCAGGTAAATGGAGCTGTGGTAACCCAAGAATATATTGATGGCAATCAGGATGAATATTTACTAGAATGTAAAGCGAAATATCCAGACAGACTTCGAATCTGCAGTTTATATGAAGAAAATAATAACTACAGATTAGATGGTTTTGATGGCATCAAAATTTGTGCCGGAAGATTAACCAAAGTAAAATTAGGGGAATTATCGGATCTCTTTGGAAAAGCATATGAAAAAGATATGTTTATTTCTATTGATATGGCAGATGGTAATGCACAGGTGGCTGAACTTCAGAAGTTAATCGATGAATATCCCAATCTTAGAATTGCTATTGGACATTTTGGAATGGTAACTGTAGAAGGATGGCAGAAACAGATTGAACTTGCCTGCAATAAAAATGTGTATGTAGAAAGTGGTGGAATTACCTGGTTGTTTAATTCAGAATTCTATCCATATCCATCTGCTGTGGATGCTATTTTAGAAGCAAAATCTATTTGTGGAATGGAAAAATTGATGTGGGGAAGTGATTATCCAAGAACCATGACTGCAATTACCTATCGTATGTCCCAAGATTTTATCACTAAATCTTATAAAATGACAGAAACAGATAAGAAATTATTCTTAGGTGAAAATGCTAAGAATTTCTATCGCTTCGATGATATGCCGGAGATTCCTTATACAGTACATATGGCGGAATAATTAAATTTGAATGGAGCTGACTTACGCCGGCTCCATTTTTTTATAAAAAGAATCTGAAAGCAATTTTATTCTATATTTCTCTCTGCTGTTCCTTAAATTGCCTTGGTGAGATCCCATATTCGCTTTTAAATGCACGATAAAAAGAAGAGTAATCTGAAAAGCCAACTTCTCCTGCAATGGTTTCCAAAGGAATATTTTCTAAGATTTTATTTTTTGCACCCACCAGTCGTCTCTGGGTTACATATTGGTAAAAACTGATTCCCATTTCTTTACGAAACGTATTGCTAATGGTACTGCGACTGACAAAAAATCGTTTCCCTGTATTATCCAGTGATAGATTTTCTGACAGATTAGATTCTATAAAAATAAGAATATTTTCCAAAAGTTCCGGTTTTTCAGATTTTAGCTGCATGGATTTTTTATCTACGGTAGCACGATAGAGCATAGTGACTAATTCCAAAGTATTACCATAGACATAGGCGTTCCAGCCTGGTCTTTTTTGCTCTGCTTCTAAGATTCCCGCATGAAACTTATCCTTTAGTATCGCCCATTTGGTACCTAAAGTACGAAGCAGCCTTGGTTTGGAAAAATCATAATCCGGAAACAAAGGCATAACGGCTTTCATAAATAACGGACTGAGCCAGAGTATATATCGACGATAAGGCGTGTTTTGCAAATCGGTTAAAATAGGCTGATGACCAACTCCCGGCGGAACGATAATGATATCCCCCGGTTGAATTTGGTAACGTTCTGTTTTAATCAGATACTGGATGTTACCGCTGCAGATATACAAAATTTCATAAAATACATGGCTGTGAAGATTGATGCCTTCCAGTGAAATACCCGGATCTTCATGCGTATCTACATACGCATCGTCCATTTCCATTTCCTGATATGCAGATTCCATATCAATTCCTGCATTTTGGGCTATGATACGGATTTGTTCAACCATATCAATATCCGGAGGGAGTGTTTTCATTTGTTCTTTTAAATAATTGATTTGCGATAGTTTCATATAAAGAACCTTTGTAAAAATTTCATATTTATTCAGAACCAAACTCGAATTGTATTTTATTCAATAGTTCTAAACAAAAAATAACATTATTTTAACCAATTTGCAATGTTTGCTAGTATTTTAACAATTATTTTTGCAAAACGTTTTTGATATAATAATAATCACGATAGAGTTAGACTCAAAATATAAACGAAAGAAAAGGAGATTTTGGTTATGGCTAAAATTGATACTTCTGTCCGCAAATTTAGCGGCAAAGATGAATGGGGCTATATTTTTGGTGATATGGCCGGTAGTTACGTTAACTTGTTTGTAGATGCTTATTTCTTGACATTCTGTACATATGCTCTTGGAATTAAAGCAACCTGGATGGCAGGTTTATTCTTATTTGCACGTCTTTGGGACGCAATTAATGACCCAATTATCGGTTCTTTCCCTGACCGTTGGCATTTAGGAAAGAGCAAAGACAAATTTACACCATGGATTAAATTATTTATGGTTCCTTTAGCATTATCCGGTGTTCTTTGTTTTGCGAAAGTTCCTTTCGAAGGAATTGTGCTTCATGCTTGGGTAGCTTTTGCTTACATTTTCTTTGGTATGAGTTATACAGGTACAAGTATGCCTTTCGGTGCTATGGCTAACGTTGTAACCGTAGATCCATTGGAACGTTCCAAATTATCCCGTGCACGTAGTGTAGGTGGCGGTATCGTAGGTGGTGTTGCACTTAGTCTGGTTCCATTATTATGCTTTGATGAAAATAACAACATTATTGCAGAACGTTTCACTTTACTTGCAGTAATCTTTGGGATTCTTTGTATCGTAAGCTACATGTTATTATGTACTTTAACAAAAGAACGTGTTCGTGAAGATTTTACACAGAAAGAAAAATTTGATTACGGTAAAGTTTTAAAAGCTGCTTTAAGCAACAGACCATTAATCGGTGTAATGGTAGCAACTATCGGTTCCATGTTAACTATTACAGGTTCCAGCCAGACATACAGCTATATTTACAAAGAAGTTTACCACAATACAGATATGATCACTATTTCTACAGTAGCAGCAATGCCATTTATGATTGTAGTATTCCCATTGATTCCCAAAATGGTTAAAAAGTTTGGTAAACGTAATGTAATTCTTTACACCAGTGCATTCAGTTTAATTATCAGTGTATTTAAATTAGTATTTTATGTTGAAGACGTTGTAGTATATACGGTATTAAATATCCTCACATTATTAGGTCAGACAGCATTTACAATGTTAATTTGGGCATTAGTTTCCGACTGTCTTGATTACAGTGAATGGAAATCCGGAATGAGAAGTGACGGAAGTATGTACAGCTTATATACATTCAGCCGTAAAATTGGTTCTACAGTTGCATCTACCGGTATTGCAGCCAGCCTTGGTCTTGTAGGTTATGTTTCCGGTGAAAATGTAATTCAGACAGCAGAAGCTGTAAAAGGTATTTACTATGTATGTAATGCAATTCCTACATTATGTTACTTATTATGCTTAATCGGTATTGGTCTTATTTTCAACCTTGATAAGAAAACAACAGATCAGATGTATGCTGAAATGGCAGAACGTCGTGCAAAAGAAATGCACTAATTAAAATATATGTGATTTTTATGCAGCTCTGTGCAATTTATTTGTACAGGGCTGTCTGAGTTAAATTATAATTTATAAAAACATAATATATTGAAAATTGATTTTTGAATAATTATATATATTAAATGTATCAAGTGAAAAGGATGAGAAATATTATGAAAAAAATAGACATGCATCTTCATCTTACATTACGACAAATTCCGAAAATTGGGAAAATGAATCTTACCAGTGGAAAAAATATGATTCCTCATTTAGAAGAATTAGGCATTGGAAAAGGTGTATTGATGTCATCCGGTGAAAAAAAGGTTCCATTTGGTAATAACAAAGGAAATAAAGCAATCTGTGATAAATTTCCTAATCACTATGCTTGGATGTGCAGTTTGGACGCAGTAAATGAAGAAACTGTTTATGAGCGTTTGGTTAAATATAAAGCAGAAGGTGCCATTGGGGTAGGGGAACTTACCATCAATAGAGCATTAGATGACTCATTTTTACAGGCAATTTTTGCTGCAGCTGAAAAACTGGATATGCCGGTAACCATTCACATGAGTCCGGAAGTAGGTTATAGTTATGGTGTGGTAGATGAACCGGGATTACCTATGTTGGAGGGTGTTTTGAAAAAATATCCTAAACTAAAAGTATTAGGTCATAGTCAGACTTTTTGGATTGAAATGAGTGGCAATGCCCCAACAGAAAAAGAAAAGAGAAATAGTTGGGGAGAAGGTCCCGTTGTTCCCGGTGGACGAGTACCTGAATTATTTGCAAAATATCCCAACCTTTATGGAGATTTAAGCGCTAACAGTGGCGGCCAGGCAATTATGCGTGATCCTGAATTTGGGTTGAAATTTTTAGAGGATTATGCAGACAGATTATTCTTTGCAACCGATATGGTAAACAAAGATATGGTTTTTCCTCTTGGGGCATGGCTGGATGAACAGGCTCAGTCAGGTGCTTTGAGCCGTGATGCTTATGAAAAAATCTGTTGGAAAAATGCACAGAGGGTGTTTGAATTATAAGTCGCAAGACTTACTCTAAATGGTTGTTGTAATTCGAAAAAGAAAGAAGGAACAAATATTATGCCAAATACAATTATGACAAAATGCGGAGAAATCCGTGGTACCACATGCCAGTGGGATGGAGTTGTAGCATACAAAGGAATCCGTTATGCGACTGCAGGAAGATGGGAATATCCTGAAATCGTAACTCATTGGGATGGTGTATATGAAGCTGATAAATATGGTAACTGCAGCTATCAGCCAAGAGCTTTTTATAACGAAGAAGAAGTTGTAGAAAAAGCATTTTATTATAACGAATTCCGTAAGGGAGAAACCTATACTTACGATGATGATTGTCTTTTCTTAAATATCTGGGTACCGGAAACAGCAACTGCAGAAAGCAAATTACCGGTTATTTTTTATATCCATGGTGGTGGCTACACAGGTGGATGCGGTCATGAAAAACATTTTGACGGACCGGTATGGCCAACCAAAGATGTCATTGCTGTAACCATTAACTATCGTTTGGGACCTATGGGATATTTATGCCTTCCTGAATTAGAGGAGGAAGCAGGACATACAGGAAACTATGGTATGTTCGACCAAATTACTGCATTGCAGTGGGTAAAAAATAATATTGAAGCTTTCGGCGGAGATTCTGACAATATTACAGTTATGGGACAAAGTGCCGGAGCCATGAGTACCTTAAACATTTGTATCAGTCCTTTAACAGATGGACTTTTTGCAAAGGCTGTGATGAACAGCGGTGGCGGCGTTCATAAGTTAATGGATAGCAAAGCAACTGTAAAAGACAGATTTGAATTCTGGCAGATGGTAATGGATGATCTTGATATTAAAACAATAAAAGAATTACGTGAATCAGAAGTAAGCAAATTGTTTGCTTCTTGGCAGAAAATCAAGAAAACAAGTCCTAAATATGGTATGATTGCTTCTCCATGTATCGACGGAATTGCTTTAACCGAATCCGGACTTGCAATTGCAGGAAAAGGCGGACAGAAAGATATTCCATACATGATGGGAACCACCAGTCAGGATATCGTACCACCAATTGTTCATGGTATGGCGAAAAATTGGTGCATCATGCAGGATGAACAGAAAAAAAAGCCAAGTTACTGCTGGTATTTTGATCGTAAATTACCAGGCGATGATAATGGAGCATGGCACTCCAGTGAATTATGGTATTTCTTCGGTACCTTAAAAAACGGTTGGAGACCATTTACAGATCATGATTATAAAATCAGTGAAGCTTTTGTAAATGCTCTTTGCAATTTTGCAAAAACAGGAAATCCAAATGGTGAAGGAATGAGTGGTTGGGAAGCAACGACTTCTTCACAGAAGAAAGTAATGATACTGGGAGAAGATATGCCGCATATGGGTAACCCAGGCAAATTAAAATTGTGGTATACTATGTTTACTAATAAGGCGGTTGGGGAATAAGCTGCTATAAAATTTGAATATATTAAAATTCCCCGTGAAGATTGTATTTTAAATTATTCACGGGGGAATTTTATGATTTGGAAGCAAAACTATACTTACATAATTACCAACTGTCTTTGAAACTCATTCTTAAACTCTTGTCCAAATTTATTGGCCACAATACTTTCGTAAATATGAGCAGTCTGAATATCCTTTTCCAACATTGATAATGCAATACCATCTAATTCCTTAAACGAATCTGATAATTTAGAAATCAAAGGAAGAGAAGATTGTTTTTTTATTTCATGTAATAATCCGGCTGCTTCTTTTTTAAAACCTAAAATACGAGCATATTGTCCGTATTCAGCTTTTTTATAAATCTCATAATCCGATTTCTTAATATCTAATAATATGTGAAGCAAGCTTCTTTCGATTCTTGTATAAGTCAGTTCTTTTGTTTTTAATAAATTACAGAAAGAATCATAATCTTTATAAGAATTTAAATTGTTATAAATCCTATCAGCCAGATCAGAAGTTATATCTAAATAGCCGGTCAGAGAGTTGCGATTTTCCATTAACAATTTATATTTTAAGAGAAGAGAAAAATCATTCGCTGTAACAGGCGCAGAAATTCCCCATTTTTCTTTTATAATATTTAAACTGTTCTCTGGCATATGAAATGCAACAGCTTCAACGGAAGTAGTATTTTGCTGATAGGAATCAAGCAACACTTTTCTGATTGCTGTAGCAGAAGATAATTTACCAACCTCAGACAGGTTCACATCATTATATAAATTATCTTTCCTTGTAATAGTCATAGGTGTAATGGAAGAGTTGAAATATTTCAACGCTCGGCAATATTCTATGCCTAAAATATTGTTGGAGGAAGATAAAAAATCTTCATCCAAATCCGGAAAAAACTCACCTAATGCCTTTGCTCTTGCTTGGGGAAAAGAAAGTCCCTGTTTTAAAAAAGACTGCAAACATTCCTTATATTCCAAGGATTCATCAGCTAAAAAATCCGCCACATTCTTAATACAATCAATATTTCCGCATTCACTTCCAAACACAAGAGAATCTACGACACCTAACTTATCCAAAATTGAAACGGCACCAAATGCAAAGCCCTCTGCAGAAGCAGTTGCAAAACAAACCGGAAGCTCCAAAACTAAGTCAGCGCCATTACATAAAGCCTGTTTTGTACGTGCATATTTATCTATAATAGCAGGGGTCCCACGTTGAGTAAAATTACCGCTCATGATGACAATATTATAATCACAATTCGTATTTTTTTTGGTATTTTCCATATGATATTTGTGTCCTTCGTGAAAAGGATTGTATTCGGAAATTATTGATGATATTCTCATATATGGTACTCCGTTTAAGTTGGATTTTTCTTAACTTTACGGGGCAAAAAGACTTTTGTCAATGTCCAAAAATTTATACAATTTTTTTGAAGTAAATTATTGTATACAAAGTTTAAATTCGTTATAATATATGTATCTGGCGGTATGAGGGTTACCGTCTAAATAGAAGTATTTCAAATTGGGAGGGATTACTATGTCATACATAGACTTAATCAAAGACAAAGCAAGACAAGACAAAAAAACAATTGTTTTACCTGAAACAAATGATAAGAGAACTTTAATTGCAGCTGCTCAGATTATGGAAGAAGGTATTGCAAACATTATCATGGTAGGTAATGAAGAAAAAATCATGGATGGTGCCGGCTGGTTGGAAGTTGACTTAACAGGTGTTAAAGTTGTTGATCCAAAAAATTGTGATAAATTAGAAGAGTATGTTGCTCTTTTATATGAAACAAGAAAAGCCAAAGGTATGACCATGGACAAAGCAAGAGAAATTCTTTTAAGCGATTATCTTACTTTTGGTGTAGTAATGGTTAAAGCCAATGATGCAGATGGTATGGTTGCCGGTGCTTGTCATGCAACAGCAGATGTATTAAGACCATCTCTTCAGATTTTAAAAACAGCACCTGGAGCAAAATTAGTATCCGGTTTCTTTATTATGGATGTTCCGAATTGTACTATGGGGGAAAACGGTACTTTCCTTTTTGCTGACTGTGGTCTTAATCAGAATCCAAATGCAGAAGAATTGGCAGCAATCGCAGATTCATCTGCTAAGAGTTTCAAACAGTTAGTAGGAGCAAAACCAATTGTTGCTATGTTAAGCCATTCCACAAAAGGCAGTGCAAAACATCCATTAGTTGATAAAGTAGCGGAAGCAACAAGAATTGCTCATGAACAGTATCCGGGTCTTACTATCGATGGTGAATTACAGGCAGATGCTGCTTTAGTTCCATCTGTAGCAAAATCCAAAGCTCCGGGAAGTGATGTTGCCGGAAAAGCTAATGTATTAATTTTCCCGAACTTAGACTGTGGTAACATTGGATACAAATTAGTTCAGAGACTTGCAAAAGCAGAAGCCTATGGACCAATGCTTCAGGGTATGGCAAAACCTGTTAACGATTTATCCCGTGGTTGTAGTGCAACAGATATCGTAGGTGTAGTTGCATTAACAGCTGTACAGGCTCAATTAGTATAATAAATTTTTATTGCAATATATTCAGAAGGTATTTTTTAAGATTTGAAAGGAGCAACAACAATGAATGTATTAGTTATTAACTGCGGAAGCTCATCATTAAAATTCCAGCTTATTGACGCAGAAACAGAAAAATTAATCGCAAAAGGGTTATGCGAAAGAATCGGTATTGAAGGTAGTAGATTAGTTTACTCTCCAATAGGTGGAGAAAAAGTTACCATCGAAGATTATATGCCTGATCATACAAAAGCAGTACAGATGGTATTGGATGCTTTATGTAATGAAACTTATGGTGTGGTTAAGAGCTTGGACGAAATTAACGCAGTAGGACATCGTTTAGTACATGGTGGTGAAAAATTTGCTTGCTCTACAATTATTACAGACGAAGTAATTGAAGCAATTAAAGAATGTAGCGATTTAGCACCTCTTCATAATCCTGCAAACTTAATCGGTATTGATGCTTGCAGAAAACTTATGCCAAATGTACCTATGGCTGGTATTTTTGATACTGCATTCCATCAGACAATGCCTGAAGAAGCATACCTTTACGGTATTCCTTATGAATATTATGAAAAATATGGTATCCGTCGCTATGGTTTCCATGGTACAAGCCATATGTATGTATCTCAGAGAGCAGCTGAAATGCTTGGTAAAAAACCGGAAGAATGTAAGGTTATCGTTTGTCATTTAGGAAATGGTGCATCTGTTTCAGCAGTTAAAAATGGTAAATCTGTAGATACTTCTATGGGTATGACTCCAATCGAAGGTCTCATTATGGGAACAAGATGTGGTGACCTTGATCCTGGTATCATTGAATATATTGCCCACAAAGAAAACAAATCTATCGATGATATCATGAAGATTCTTAACAAGGAATCCGGTGTATTAGGTGTATCCGGCGGCTTATCCTCTGACTTTAGAGACTTAGAAGATGCATTTGCAAAAGAAGATGATGTTGTAGGACATAGAACATTAAAAACATTCTCTTACAAAGT
>JAFZGJ010000053.1 GCA_017555455.1 Lachnospiraceae bacterium | reverse complement strand
ATTCCTGAGTTTGAGTAAATAATCCGGCTTTTGTTTCCGCATCCACCTTACCCCAAACACTTTCATTTAAATCTTTTGTAGCATTTTCCAGATGTTTAATTAGTTCCTCCATAGGCGCCGTTTCTAACTGAAAACCGGTTTGTAATAATTTCACATTGGCTTCCACAGTCATTTTTAAACGGACTTCTTCCAATACTCTTCTTGCTTGAAGCTGAGGAACTGTATATCCCATACCGGGTTCATAGGCTTCCAGATTTTTTAAATTACATTCTAAATGATTGTTTACGGTATAGTCTACTGCCTGATAAGTTATCTTCTGATATCTGTCATAAATTTTACACGCTTCTTTGTAAATTCCATCATCCTTCTTATTTAAATTTACATGAAAGGGAGACTTTCCTTCCCCTATACCTTGTGCTGCCTGTTTGATTACTTGTTTGATATCTAAAGGAAATGTAACTTCTTTGATATCCTGCAATATAATTATATTTTCACCGGTTACGGGAAGTCCTTTTTCCAACAACCATTTCCCATTTTCTAAGGTTTCATCAGTTACTTCTAATCCATCGCTTATAATCCGGTTCTTAATCTGTTTTTCAATCTGCTGAAAATCTTCCTCAGAAATTGTTGTTTTACGAATTCCTGCAGTATCTAATCCCTGTTTGCTATAAGCATTGGAAGCATATCCTGTCATTCTGCTTTGTGGTCTGTTTACATTAACACTGCTATGCTCCGCTTTATACAAATTAGATAATGTTGGTCCCATTTTTCGGCTTATCATGTATGCCAGACTACCTTCTTTCAGTGCCTCCATAGTCAAAGCCTGGTCTACCGCTTCATCAATTTGCTTTATGTTTTCTTCCGTAACAGGAGCATCCGCATAAGACAATTCCTTAGCAATAGTTTCTGCATATCCGCTATTGCCCGTAATTTCTGTAATTTTATCCACAGAAAGGTTATCATTATATCCTTGAATATGAGTCCCCGCCTGAGCCAAAACGGTTTTTATTTTATCTAAAATAGTTACCACTTGTTCCGGCTCCATTTTAGATACATCAAACCCCTCTTCTTTCATTTTTTGGAAATCGGAGACAGACATAGAATTAGACATTACTGTCATAAAATCACGCTGAACAGCCAGGTATTCTTCACTCCCCATTGCTGCATTTAAACTTTCTGCCACCTTTCCCTGGTCTCCATACTTAAAGTTATCCGTAACTTCATCAGAAATGTCTACTACTGCTTGTTTATAAATAGATGCGGTCGCCTTTGTCATTTTTCCATTTTCCAAAGAGCCATCTAATATTTGTGAAGTTTTATCATTGTTTTTCGACATAAAATTATGCCAATCAAAATTAATTTTCATATTGGTTCACTTCATTTCAAATACATAATATTAAAAGAGTGAATATAAACATTACTGCTTATATTCACTCACTATTTCGGCTTTTTTTAATTAAAACTTAACCCAATTCTTTATTCCCAAATTAAATCTGGAATACTGCAGCTGTAAATGGCGGTAAGGAGAAACCGATAGAATATGGTTTTCCATCACACTCGCCCTTATCAGGTTTAATTTCTGCAGGAAT
Source organism: Lachnospiraceae bacterium (assembly GCA_017555455.1). Classification (GTDB taxonomy): domain Bacteria; phylum Bacillota; class Clostridia; order Lachnospirales; family Lachnospiraceae; genus SFDP01. The sequence continues at coordinate 28,013 of JAFZGJ010000053.1, read as the reverse complement.
TTCATTTCCGTTTCCACCAAAACGAACATCATCACTATTTAAAATGAGTTTACATTTTTTGGAAGCATCCACACCAACACGATAATCATCTCTCTTAATTGGAGTCATATTTAACACAAATAAGAATTTCTTCTTACCATCTGCTGTTTTACGGATAAAGCTGTAAATACTTCTATCGTTATCATTACAGTTAATCCATTCAAAACCATCCCAGTTATTATCATTTTCATACATAGCAGGATTGGATGTATAGAGTTTTAACAATTCTTTTACATAGTCCTGCATACCTTTATTTAAAGGATTTTCTAACAAGAACCAGTCTAATTCTCTTGCCTCACTCCATTCTCTTTCCTGACCGAATTCCTGGCCCATAAAGAGAAGTTTTTTACCTGCATGACCAAACATGAAGGTATAGCCTGTACGAAGGTTTGCATATTTATCAACCTGATATCCTGGCATTTTATTTACCATAGAGCATTTCAAATGAACTACTTCGTCATGAGACAATGGTAATATGTAATTTTCAGAACTGTTATAGCTCATAGCAAATGTTAATGCATGATGATTATTCTTTTTAAATAATGGATCTAACTTCATATATTCACAGAAGTCATGCATCCAACCCATATTCCATTTAAAGCTGAAACCTAATCCATCTTCTTCTACTCTGGCTGTTACTTTTGGCCAAGCAGTAGATTCTTCCGCAATTGTCATAACACCCGGGAATGTTCCCCTGATAACAGAGTTAAAGTGTTTAAAGAATTCAATTGCCTCTAAGTTCTGGTTACCGCCATATTTGTTAGCTACCCATTGTCCGTCCTGTTTACCATAATCAAGGTATAACATAGATGCTACCGCATCTACACGAAGACCGTCAATATGGAATTCTTTAATCCAGAATAATGCATTCGCAATAAGGAAGTTTTTAACTTCTGTTTTTCCATAGTTAAAAATCTTGGTACCCCAATCAGGATGTTCTCCAAGTCTGCTGTCCGGATGTTCATAGATACACTGTCCGTCAAATTCTGCAAGACCATGAGCATCTCTTGGAAAGTGTGCAGGTACCCAGTCTAAGATAACACCGATTTTATTCTTGTGAAGAGTATTTACCAAATACGCAAAATCTTCCGGTGAACCATGACGGGATGTTGGTGCATAATAACCTGTTACCTGATATCCCCAGGAACCATCAAACGGATGCTCTGCAATACCCATTAATTCCACATGGGTATATTTCATTTCTTTTAAGTATTCAACCATCTTGTCCGCAAATTCACGATAATTGTAGTATCCATCCTCTGTACTCGGATGTTTCATCCAGGAACCAATATGACATTCATAGATTGCCACTGGCTCTTTATTCATATCTTTTTTATCACGGGCGCTCATCCATGCATCATCAGTCCATTTAATTGTACTTAAATCTACTGTTTTAGATGCTGTACCCGGTCTGTATTCTGCCCAGTTAGCATACGGGTCAGCTTTATATAATTTTCTGCCATCCGGTGTTGTAATAACATATTTGTATAATTCACCCACACCAAGATCCGGTACGAATAATGCATGAATTCCTCCCGGTCCCAAACGTCTTAATTCATGACTTCCTTCATTCCATCCGTTGAAGTCACCTACTACATGAACTCTCTGTGCATTTGGTGCCCAAACAGCAAAATAAATCCCCTTTTTACCGTTTTCTTCAGATACATGTGCTCCCAGTTTTTTATAAATGTCATAATGTGTACCTTGAGCAAATAAATATTCATCATCTTTAGAAATGAATACGGATTCCGGCTTTGCTACTGCTTTTGGAGCTTTCACAGTTTTTGTCTCTACTGTTTTTTTAGTTTCTTTGGTTGTTTTTACTGCCATAGCTTAATCCCCCATATTAATAAAAATCTTTTTCTCTTAAAATAATCATGTCCTCTTCATCATATCGTTTTCCCAATACTACATCGAAAAAATGTCCCAAATTCTTACGATTAGCACGTTTGATGGCGTTATCTACCAATTCCCTTACTTCCGCAACCGTTACAATATGATCACTGGTCTGCCGGTCCTCAATCTGTGTCTGAAGTGCCAGCATTCCCAATTCATCAATGGAATATTCCAAATGAGCCGCATATTGTCTTCCGTAAGCAGCCAGTGCATCATTGTTTAACTGCTCTACTTCAATTCTGGCATTAAAGAAAGTATTCATGGAAGGATATGCTGCCAACATACGCTTCATAGCTTTTTTGGTATCTTCCAAAATAACCACAATTCCTGTCTTTTCCTGATTCAATGCTTTTAAAAGCTTCATAACAGCCTGACTATTCATTCCACTTGCTTTTTCGATGATTAGACCACCATTATTTAACTTAGCAATAGTACCTTCTACACTCTTACTGTTTAAGGAAGAACCGGATACCTTTGCTATTACTCCGGAGAAATTAGCATCCGTCATCTGAATATCCTTCATGATATTTTTGGCAAGCTTCAAAGTATCCGAATCTGCATCACCGGTTACAATTACGTTTCCTGTATATGCCGCGAGACTGATTAAGTCCAATGCTTTCATAAATCGTCTTCTGGCACCCTTAGTCTGAATGAACGGTGCAAACAATGCTCTTTCTTCTTCATTCAACTCGCGGATCTCTTCTTGCGCCTGCTGTATCTTTCGTATGGTTTCCTGTGTATCTGTAACTTCTTTTGAAGTTTCTTCTGTGTTTTTTTCTTCTGTAGTTTTTTCTTCTCTGGCAGCTTCTTCCTCTTCTTCCAGAATCAACTTTTCCAAGGCAGCCGTATCTTCCAAATTAGTGTATGTACGTTTTTCCTCTTTCTCCGAAGTATCCTGAACATTGGAGGAATCTGTTTCTTTAACTTCTACACTTTCTATTTCAGATTCTTTTACAACCTCTTCTGTCACTTCCTCCAAAACTTCTTCTGCAATTTCCTCCGAAGTCTCTTCCGGAATGTCATCAACGGTTAGTTCTTCCAATTCCTGTTCTTTCTGAAGCTGTTCTAAAATTCCATCTCTGACTTTTGCTTCAAACTCTGTAAACATACCTCCTGTTTGTTCCAAAACTCTCTTGGTACGTTTCGCTTTTTGCTTCTCTTCGTATTCCCTTTTGGTTTTTTCCCATTCTTCCAGAACTTCTTCAATATTCATCTGTCCTGTAATCTGTCTTTCTACTTTTACCCCTTCTTCTACCACCAGACTGATTTGTCCGTCATAATCCTGGGATAAAAGCTCTACCATATTAGTAGGAATACCGTCTTCTGTATATTCTGTTTTATTTGTTTTGACTATAGGTGTGGCCACCTCCGATACCAAAGACCGACCCATAATTTCTCTAATGGAAGGTATTTCTTTGGTTGCATCACTAGGTACTTCAAAAGGAACACCACTGAGAGAAACTTCTACTTTTTGAGGTTCTGATGGCTTTTCTTCCTTTACCTCTGCTGTCTTTGTTTCTATTTCAATCTCTTTTGCAGGAATCTCTTCTTCAAGTTCTTCTGCAATCTCGTTCTCAGGCTCTTCAAAAGTAATTTCTTCCATTTGTGGTGGTGGCGGAACCATTTCCCCTGTTTTATCTTCAAAATATACTTCTTTCATCTCAGAAGTATCCTGAAACATAGGTGCCAAAATCTGGCTGGTCACATCTCCAATTCCTTCCGCTTCCTGCTTTTCTATTACAGAATCCCCAACCACCGGACTTAATACTTCTTTCATACTTTCTGCCAAAGCTTTCTGAAGATTAATAGTATCATACTGTCCTACATTTACCGTTGGTTCTTTGATTTGCTCTTCGATAGGTTTCTCTACCACAGGATCCGGTTTTGGCAGCTCTGCATTTTTTCCGACAAATGCATTGTAGCTTGTTTCCTGGGCTACGGTTAAAGGCTGATGCAGCATCTTCAACTCCATTGCCTTTTTCACATATTTTCCATCACTAAACCAAAGAATCAACTCATCACATTCTTCTACACATTTGGTTGCAAGTCCGATTCTATGGTAGAGGTATGCCAATTCATATCCCCATTTTTCGCGATAATCTCTTTTCTTTAACTCTTCAAGAACTGCAATTCGTTCTTCTAAACTTACTTCCTGAGCCACATATAATTTATACTGTAAAACGTATTTACCATTATCCATAGGAGCCATCTGTACAAATTGCTTGTGATATTCCACTGCTTGTACCACTTCGCCCATTTTAATACAAAGTTCACACAAAGAATAAACTATCATTCTTCCGTTAGGATGTCGCTCATAAGCCATTAATAACAGCTCTTTACTTTCTTTATATCTTCGGTTGGCTTTATATAAATCACTGACTGTACAGAGCATAGAAACACTTCTTACTCTTGACCAGTCGATCTCATCTGCAATCTTAACTGCATTAAAAAAATCTCTTTTTGCAATCAGGCTTTTAATCTCTTCTGCCCTTAATTTATATTCCTGTTTATCCAAAACGCACCTCAATCAATTTTGATTTTGTGTAAAATATCCCACTTTTCTATCGTATTCAGTCTATCACAACATATTTAAAAAAACAAGGAAAAAGAAATGCCCGCAGTATCTTGATTACCACAGGCATTTCGGTATTATTTTTGTGTTTGAGTCTGCTTTTTTATTCTATCATGTTCTCCGGATAAATTTATTTCCACATAATGGGCATGAAATTTCTATTTTCCCTTTGCCTCTGGGAACTCGGATTTTTCTTCCACATCCCTTGCAACGATAAATCTTATGGGTCTTTCGAACCGAATGTCGTAATTTTAAAAATTCCAACTCCTGCAAAAACTTTCTGTTTTCTTCTCTTCTTCGAAGAACATCTTTAGAGCAAAAACGGAATAAACTGTAAAAAATCCCAATCCAACAAATCGTTCTGAAAAAAGGAACTGGAAGAAGCTTGTCAAACCAAGGTGCAAAAATATATAAAATCAACGAAGCATAGGCAACTGTCACTTGTAATTCATCTCTTCCGTTACGGCCTATCATAAATTTTTGAATATACCATTTGATTTTATTCCACATAATCTGCTCCTGTCTCAATTTATCCGGTAATTTTATCTTTTGTGACTAATTCATTTTCTTTTTGTAATATAACATAAGGGAAAAATAATACAATAGAGTTATTTTCTTTTAAGAATTTATACAATTTCTTAAGATTCTACTGTTTGCGCTCTTTTGCTTCCTATGTTATGATTATAAACGATTTTAAACTATTGAGAAACCATAAATTCAAATAATCTTAGTGAGGGAAAAATGAGTATTTTAAATGTTGAACACTTAACCCATGGTTTTGGTGACAGAGCCATTTTTAACGATGTTTCTTTCCGTCTCTTAAAAGGAGAACACATTGGTCTTATTGGAGCCAACGGAGAGGGAAAATCCACTTTTATGAATATTATTACCGGAAAACTGATGCCCGATGAAGGAAAGGTAGAATGGTCTAAAAATGTCCGCGTTGGTTATCTTGACCAGCACACAGCTTTAGAACAGGGTATGACTATCCGAAGTGTTCTTGCCTCTGCTTTCGATTTCTTATTTGAAATGGAAGCACAGATGAATGAAATCTGTGACAAAATGGGCGATGCCACCCCGGAAGAATTGGAAACCTATATGGAAGAATTGGGAACCATCCAAGATATGCTTACGGTTCACGATTTTTACTTAATCGATTCCAAAGTAGAAGAAGTAGGACGTGCTTTAGGTCTTGCCGATATCGGTTTGGACAAAGATGTTACAGATTTAAGCGGTGGCCAGAGAACCAAAGTATTACTTGGAAAATTATTATTGGAAAAACCGGATATTTTACTTTTGGATGAACCTACCAACTATTTGGACGCAGAGCATATTGAATGGTTAAAGAGATATTTGAATGATTACGAAAATGCCTTTATTTTAATCTCCCATGATATTCCTTTCTTAAATAGCGTTATCAACTTAATTTATCACATGGACAACCAGGAATTAAACCGTTATGTTGGTGACTATGACAAATTCCAAGAAGTTTATGCTATGAAAAAGGCTCAGTTAGAGGCAGCATACAACAAGCAACAGAAAGAAATTGCTGACTTAAAGGATTTTGTAGCCAGAAACAAAGCCCGTGTTGCAACCAGAAACATGGCTATGTCCCGTCAGAAAAAACTGGATAAAATGGATATGATTGAATTGGCAGCAGAAAAACCGAAGCCGGAATTTAACTTCCGCGAAGCACGTACTCCGGGAAGATATTTATTCCAGACCAAAAATCTGGTTATTGGATATGACGAACCACTTTCTTCTGCCCTTAACTTAGAAATTGAGCGTGGAGAAAAGATTGCCTTCATCGGTTCCAACGGTATCGGTAAAACTACTCTTTTAAAATCTTTGCTGGGATTAATTCCTTCTATTGACGGCTGGGTAGAACGGGACCAGTATTTACACATTGGTTACTTTGAACAGGAAATGCCAAAGGGAATTGAAACCACCTGTATTGAAGAAATATGGAATGAATTTCCGGGATTCTCTCAGTATGAAGTCCGTTCCGCACTTGCAAAATGCGGACTTACTACCAAACACATTGAAAGTAAGGTTAAGGTACTTAGCGGTGGTGAACAGGCAAAAGTAAGATTATGTAAACTTATCAACCGCGAAACCAACGTTCTTCTTTTGGACGAACCTACCAACCACTTAGATGTGGATGCGAAAGACGAACTGAAACGTGCTTTAAAAGCCTATAAAGGCAGTATTTTGATGGTCTGCCACGAACCTGACTTCTATGAAGATTGGGCAACAAGAGTCATCGATTGTACTCAGTGGACAACGAAGATATTTTAAACATAAAAATATGAAAAATAACAACTATTAAAATCTTTTATCGGATTAAAAAGGGTACTCCTAAGGGAGTACCCTTTTCGCTATTTTTATAAATACTTACTTATTCTCCGGCTTCCTGACGCTTTTCATTCTCTAAAGCTTCTATATATGCTGCTTCTAAATAATCTACAATACTGCCTGCTGTTCCAAATTCCGGAAGTTCACTTGTAGAAGTGCAGTTTTTCACTTCGATTTTTCCTGCAAAATCGTCCTTCTGTACCCCTCTCATGAAACTACCGCAAATGGAACCACATGTTGCATAATCATCCACTGTTATGTTTCCATTGCTTTGGCAATTATTTAATATGCAGGTCAATTCACCTTCCTTACTCTCAGCAACCGTAATACTACCAACCATACCGCCTACGAATGCTACTTCCTTAGTATGTACTTCAGATTCTGCAAGACAATTTTCAAACTGAAGATAAGACTCTTCAAAAATAGAGATGGTTCCTGCAATACCGCCTACTATTGTATCAAAACCGCCACGTTCTTCCAGTTCAGCCATAATCACTCCCGTATCGGAACAATTTTCGAACATAATAGTTCCTTTTTCTATATTTGCACCACCCAAAATACCGGCTGCATTTGCTCCTATCGAAGTAATAGTTCCGTTGTTTGCACAATTTTCAAATTTTACACCACCTGTAACTATTACATCGTCTAAAGTTGCAGGGCTTGTAGCATACCAACCACAAATACCGCCAATGGAACATAATGCAGTTCCTTCACCGCTTACATTTCCTTCATTAACGCAATTACTAATTACCGCAACATCTCGATACTCATGTCCCAAACCATCAGAAATATCTCCTACAATACCGCCTGCACAACCTTTCTCTGCCTGCACATCTCCTTGATTTGTACAATTTTTAATGCCTACCCCTTTAGCTTTTATAGCTTGAATCCATGCTTCCGTTTCAGCAGCTTCTTCCGGATAAGTTTCTTCATCTAATAAAAATCCCATGGATGTAGCTGAGAAGGAACCTACAATACCACCTACGTTGATATCTTTTTCATCTGTAGATGTGATTGCTCCCTTATTGTTACAATTTGAAACAATAACTCCTGATGCGGAACCAATGATACCACCACAGTATCCGCCTTGTTCTCCTTTTACTTCTCCGTCAAAAGAACATCCATCTACAACAGACCAACTTGTATGCCCTATAACACCACCGCAATGAGGACCTTTCACAACTCCGGATACCTGACAATTATGAATTTCTCCTTCATACACAGAACCAGCAAGAGCACCTGCATATTCCGCTGTAGTTAAACGGATCACCATAACCTTATCCAAAATCAGATTCTCTATAATACCACCGCTAATGGTATCAAATAATCCACCGCCTACGGTAGAATCTTCTCCGCTAACAAAGCAATATAATCCCGTAATACTATGTCCGTTTCCGTTAAAATTCCCCTGAAAAGAATTAATCGGTTCCCATCCATACTGTGGTGCTTCTTTTTCCCAATTCTCATAATTGGCTACATCATTAATCACAATATCAGCAGTTAATACATAATAACTTTTGTCTGCTCCAAGCTCATATCCATTGATTATGGAAGCCATGCGATACAATTCTTCTGCAGTAGAAATTTCATAAGGATTTTCCTTACTTCCATCCCCGCCTGCAAAAGCCTCTGCCGGTGTCATCAATTCACCGGTTGGATACACTACCTCCGGTTCTGCACTTACCTGTACATCTTCCTGTAAATTTCCCTGTGTACTTTCCTGTACCACTTGCTGCGAATCCCCTGTGCTGCTCTTTCCGCCACACCCAGTTAAAAGAGATGCACTTATCACACCTACCATTAGAACTTTAATTAGTTTTTTCATTTTGTTCCTCTCTTTCTACTTTGGTTTATAATTATTATAAATATATTTCTGCTCCCATATCTCATCCCGGTATGAATCGTACTCTGACATCTTGCAATCATTATAAAGATCATCAGACATTTCTAAAATAATGTCTTTCAATTCCAGATTCTCCAAATATTTTTCAGGAATACCTTTCAATCCTAAGTATGCACCCAAAATATTTCCGGTCACGGCTCCTGTTGAATCACTATCACCGCTATGATTTACCGATGCAATCAGTGCTTTATCAAAATCATCAGAATATTTCAGGGCACAGTAAATAGCAATGGCCAAAGTTTCTTCTGCAACCCATCCCTGACCAAGCACATCGATGGCCTCTGAATCATCCATATCTTTCTTTGATAATGCAATAGCCTTATCTATTAAATCTATTTGCTCTGATAAATGTTTTGTATTGGCAAATTGCAAACAAAGTGATTCCTTCATATCCAACACAGCATCTAATACCGAAATATTATCACTATGAGAAAGTAACTGAATGATATGCACTAACCCGGCTGCCGGTATATAGCCAAGTTCATGCCCATGAGTGATGGCTGCTACTTGGGCACCAATCATATCAATTTCGTTCATGGTTAATCTATTCGTTTCAAAATACAACCCAATCGGTGCGACTCTCATTACACCGCCACAACCTTTGCTTTGGTTTATGGGCTCATCTATGGTTCCACCGGCACCATTTCCAATGGCGCTTAAGCAGGTATTTCCGGGGGCTCTGCGATGAAAAAGCTCCGGTACATTGGTTAACCAGGAATATGGATATTTCTCGTCCAACGGATATTTTTCATATTGGGTCCTAAGCCAATCTTTATAACAGCAGGCTATATAACTTGGGTATGGTCCCATAATTCCACGCATCTTTCCCCTGGTTGTTCCCAGCAGTATACCATTAGCAGTAAATAATGTCATTTGGGTATCATCGGAAATTTCGGCAATACCCTTGCTAAGGTCATATTCTGTGATTCCCTTTTCGCCGTAACGATTTAAGATTGTAGTCCTGTCAAGAAATTCGACAGCGTATCCCAACGCATCTCCGGCAGCCCCACCAATCAGACACCCTCTGTACTTATCAATATCTTTCATTCATTAACCACACTCCATTTTCTATTTATTATATACTATCCGTATTCCTCTTTCCACATTTAAAATTGTAACAAAAGACTCCCACCGTTTAAAACGGTGAGAGTCCTCTATAGAATAAAATTTCTGTATTATTTACAACACTTTCGACAAGAACTCCTGTAATCTCGGATTTTTTGGATTCTTAAAAAATTCTTCCGGTGTATTTTCTTCTTTAATCTGACCTTCATCAATGAACATCACTCGGGTTCCTACTTCCTTGGCGAATCCCATTTCATGGGTTACCACAGCCATGGTCATTCCCTGTTTTGCAAGGTCACGCATAACGTTTAAAACTTCTCCTACCATTTCCGGGTCAAGAGCAGATGTAGGTTCATCAAAAAGAATCACATCCGGGTTCATACAAAGAGAACGAACAATGGCAATTCTCTGTTTTTGTCCACCGGACAACTGACTTGGATAGGCATTTGCTTTTTCCTCCAAACCAACTCTTTTTAACAATTCCATTGCCTGGCTTTCTGCTTCTTCTTTTGTTTTTTTCAAAAGCTTCATAGGCGCCAGTGTCATATTTTCCAAAATAGTCTTATGGGGAAACAAATTAAAATGCTGGAATACCATACCGATTTTCTGACGGTATTTGTTGATATTACATTTCGGATCTGTAATATTCAATCCTTCAAAGGTGATACTTCCTCCGGTTGGTTCTTCCAATAAGTTCAGCGAACGAAGAAAAGTGGATTTCCCGGAACCGGATGGACCGATGATTACCACCACTTCTCCTTTTCTGATTTCTGTGGAGATATGATCTAATACAAGATTATCTCCGAAAGACTTACACAAATCTTTAATTTCAAATAAAACCTGATTATCTTGCATCTGTTCTTAATCTCCTTTCTAATTTTTCTACCAACATAGACAATACACTTACTATAATAAGATAAATCAACGCTGCTGCCAAAAGAGGAAGCAATGGTGAATATGTCTGGCTTCGAATGGTATTTGCACCGTGCGTAATATCGGTTAAAGCAATATAACCACAAATAGAGGTTTCTTTTAACAAAGTAATAAATTCATTTGCCAGTGCCGGTAATACATTTTTAAATGCCTGAGGAATAATGATATAAATCATAGTCTGTGCATAACTGAATCCAAGGCTTCGTCCTGCTTCAAATTGTCCGTTATCAATGGACATAATACCGGAACGGAAAATTTCCGCAACATAAGCTGCTGAGTTAATACCAAAAGAAAGAATGGCTACAAACTGTTTACTTACGTTAGGACTGGCAAAAACAATATAATACATAATCAACAACTGAATCATTGCCGGCGTTCCGCGGATTACCGTTAAATATACTTTACAAATCCAGTCAGCAATTTTTAAAACGATAGATTTACTTCCGCTTTTATCTGCTGTGGAGCGAATCAAGGCAATTACAATCCCCAATGCCACACCTAATATAACTGCAAAAAATGTTACCGCAAAAGTCGTTCCCAAACCTTTGGTAATATAACGCCATCTGTCATCCTGAATAAAATTTAAATAAAATTCTTCTCTAAAATTCACTTTTATATCCTCTCTTAAAAAAGTGCTATCTGTATATTCCTCTATTCTTATAAAAGCATATACAGATAACACTCATCTACAAGCTCAACATAATTACTGCTGCCAAAGTGTCTACTCTGACAGCAGTCTATTTTTACTTACTCTCCGCGAACAACAATAACCTGTGTTGCTGTTGTGTAAGGATCAGAGAAGTCTACGTTCTGTAAACGGTCTTCTGTAATTGTCATACCGGCCACACCGATATCTGCTTTACCGCTTGTTACCGCATTGATGATAGAATCAAATTCCATATCTTCAATCTTTAATTCCATCCCTAAGATATCTGCTACTGCCTGAGCCATATCTGCATCAATACCAACGATTTCCTGATTTTCATAGTATTCGTATGGTTCGAAAGCTGCATTTGTAGCCATTACTAATGTTCCGTTGCTTCTGTCAACATCTGCCGGAGATTCGTAAGGCATGGTTCCTTTTGTTTCATCTCCGATGTAGTTTGCAATAATCTGTGTTAAAGTTCCGTTTTCCTGTAACTGAGCTAATGCATCGTTAATTTTTGCTGTTAATTCAGTATTTTCTTTAGAAACACAAATTGCATATTCTTCTAATGCGAATTCTTCTTCTAAAATTGTTAATTCAGGATTCTTTGCTACGAAAGCCTGTGCTGGCTGCGCATCGATGATTACACAATCAATTTTACCCTGTTTTAAGGACTGGATAGCATCTGCACCTTTGTTGTAACGTTCGATTGTAGAACCTTCTGCTTCATAATCGCTTGCATAAATGTCACCTGTTGTTCCTAACTGAACACCAATTGTTTTGCCCGGTAAATCATCTACGGAATGAACTGTATTTGCTGGTACTTTTGATTCAGCTGCGCTGTTGTCAGAAGAACCACCGCAAGCTACTAACCCGAGAGCCATTACGCCGGCTAATAAAGTTACGATAAATTTTTTCATAATTTTCTCCTCTTTTCCTGCATATTTATTCAAATACGTTTTTAATCATATCACTAAATAAAAAAAATGCAAGCCAAATGCCTACATTTCTTTATTTTTAGAAATTTAATCTGCATACACGTTCTTATTTATGCATAATTCAATGAATATTTCCATCTTTATACATTATTGTAGGGATAAAAGATAGTTATATACATCTCTTTTACTGATTCCTCTTTCCTTGGCAACAAGCTTCATTGCTTCTTTCCGATCAATTCCTTTGTCTTCGTACATCTTCATATGCTCTTCAATGGAAATTTCCGAAGCTAAAGCCTGTTTTTCTTCTATTTTCTGCTGATGGCTTTTTCCTTCCAGAACTAAAACATATTCTCCTCTGGGGTCATTGGATTCGTAATATTCTAAAGCATCCTCCAAAGTGGTCGGAAAAACAGTTTCAAACTTTTTGGTTAATTCACGGCATAAAGTAATTTTACGGTTTCCCAAAGCATCTTTCATTTCCTTTAAAGTTCCTTTTAAATGATGAGGAGCTTCGTAAAGAATCATGGTTCTGCTTTCTTCCTTTAAATCCTCCAAAACCGCTTTTCTTTCCTTTTTATCTGACGGCAAAAATCCTTCAAAGCAAAATCTTCTGGTGGACAGACCAGATAAAGTTAAAGCAGTAATGCAGGCTGCCGCTCCCGGAAGAGAAGTCACCGTAATTCCCGCTTCCTGACACCTCTGCACCAACACTTCCCCCGGATCGGAGATAGCCGGTGTTCCGGCATCGGTAATCAGGGCAATGTTTTTTCCTGCCTGCATCTGAGCCACCAGACTTTCAGCTTTTTCCACTTTATTATATTCATGATAACTGGTCATGGGAGTTTTGATATTAAAATGATTTAACAGCTTAATACTATTTCTGGTGTCTTCTGCCGCAATCACATCCACACTTTCCAATGTTTCAATGACACGGGGTGTCATATCCCCTAAATTTCCTATGGGTGTGGCACATAAAAAAAGTTTTCCTGCCATAAAGTATCCTTTCATCTATTCTTCATACATTGCCAAAATTTCTTGGGTATATACTCCCGGTTTTTCATACACAATCAATGGTTTTTCCACCGTAATCCGGGATTTTCCGCCTTTAGTTGCCTGAATCAAGACCATGTTGGGTTCCTTATCTACATAAGGATACACTAACTGCATCCGTTTTGGTTCTAATTTGTATTTTGTAAGTGTTGCCATAATCTCCACCAGACGGAAGGGTCTATGTACCATGTAAAAATTACCGCCGGGTACCAGTACTCTGGCTCCCTGTTTCACAATGTCTTCTAAAGTACACAAAATCTCATGTCTTGCAATGGCTTTGGGACTGTCCGGATTGGTAAGTCCGTGCTGCCCTATCATATAGGGAGGATTACAGGTAACAGCCTGAAAAGAGGCCGCACCAAATAACTTATCCGCTTCTTTTACATCCCCTGTTATAATCTCTATTTTTTCATCCAGATGATTTAAGGACACACTTCGTCTTGCCATTTCCGCACTGTCTTCCTGTATTTCCAAAGCTGTGAAATGGGAAGCTTTTGTTTTTGCTTCCATCAAAATAGGAATAATTCCGGTTCCGGTACAAAAATCCAAAACCTTATCCCCTTCTTTTACTTTTGCAAAATCGGACAGTAAAACTGCATCCATACCAAAACAAAAACGGTCCGGATTCTGAATAATCCGATAACCGTTTCGTCCAAGCTCATCTATTCTTTCATTTGCTTTTATTTCAATTTCCATATGCTTAGTTATCGTCCAAATTGGATTTCTTTTCCTGTTTTTCCAGTTTCTCTAATTCACGAAGTTCTTTATCATGAACATCCATTTTTTCTTTTTTAAATTTACGTTTAAAACGAAGCTGGTCTGCACGATACTCGCGGATTTCTTTTTCATCATTTATTTCTACGATTACCTTCACCAACTGACGAAGAACATTCACACTGTGAACTTCTCCTTTCACTCCATCAGAACAATTTACAAAATCCCCTACATTAGGAAGGCTTTTATTTAACTCTTCATAAGTCTCTTCCTCATGCTTTAAACAACACATAAGTCTTCCGCACACACCGGAAATCTTAGTTGGATTTAAAGATAAATTTTGTTCTTTTGCCATCTTAATAGATACCGGCACAAATTCGGATAAATGAGTATGACAACAAAGAGGTCTGCCACAACCTCCGATTCCGCCCAAAATTTTGGTTTCATCTCTGACACCAATCTGTCTGAGTTCGATTCTTGTCTTAAATACCGATGCCAAATCTTTTACCAGTTCACGGAAATCAATTCTGCCGTCTGCCGTAAAATAGAACAACACCTTATTATTATCAAAGGTATATTCCGCATCAATTAATTTCATATCCAATTCGTGCTTGCGAATTTTTTCCAAACAGATTTTGAAAGCTTCTCTTTCTTTTATCTTATTATTTTTTTCCTGTTCGTCATCCTTAGGGTTTGCCACACGAAGAACCGGTTTTAAAGGCTGAACCACCTGATCTTCTTCTACTTCCTTAGGGTCACACACCACAGTACCATACTCCACACCTCTGGCTGTTTCTACAATTATATGGTCTCCTCTTTTGATTTCAAAATCTAAGGGATCAAAGAAATAAATTTTTCCCGCTGTACGAAATCTTACTCCAATTACTTTAATCATGTATCCTCTCTTTTTGCCTGTGGCACTTTCTATTATAAATTTTCCTTTACGGTAAGGAATAATAATTCCATAGTTAAATCAAAATTAACATTGGCGTTTAATCTGTTTTGTGCTTTATCCAATGCTTCAATGATATTTTCGATTCCTTCATAGGAGCTCTTACCCGCTATTTTTCTAATATACTGTATTTCTTCCTTAAAAATCAAGCTGTTCACATCTTTTGTTGCTTTAAACAGCAAAATGTCCCTAAACCATACGGAAATAATATCCAGATAGCTGTTTACATCCAATTTAAAATCATTGATTCTCTTAATAGCTGCTACAATTTCTGAAATTTCCATATCGCTAATATATTTTAACAGAGAAACGGCTTCTTCCCTGATACGTTCAAAATCTTCATTTTCCGCCAATGCTTTTGCTTTTCCCATATTTCCTCTGGCAAAAGCTGCACATACACTGGCTTTGTAGTCAGGTATATAAAGCTGTTTCATCAGGTATTCTTCAATTTTTCTATCCTCAACCGGACGCATATGTAATACCACACATCTGCTTAAAATAGTTGGCAGTAGTGCTTCTACATTGGTAGTCAATAAAATAATAACACCATAGGCCGGTGGTTCTTCCAAAGTTTTTAACAGCGCATTCTGTGCCTGCACCGTCATTTTTTCACATTCATTAATAATATATATTTTTTTAGGTCCATAATAGGGTTTAATACCCATATCGTTATTGACTTGGGTACGAATATCCTCTACACCGATAGAATTAGGCTTTTCATGGCTCACCCAAATAACATCCGGATGATTTCTGCTATCAATCTGTTTGCAGGAACGACATTCTTCGCATGGTTCTACTTTACTTCTTTCACATTGAATTGTCTTTGTAAAAATTTTGGCAATAAATTCTTTTCCTGCTCCTAATTCACCCTGAATAATATACGCATGAGATACTTTATCCATACGGATTGCATTCTGCATATGCTCTTTTATCTTTTCTTGTCCGACGATATCTCTAAAACCTGCCATTATGTATTCCCCCCTTATGTAAATATATCCAATAACAACCCGCGAATTTCCCCTATCTTCGCTAAAATTGTAAGATTATCCTTTTCATCCTTTACCAACTCCTGTGCCAATTCGTCCAGGGTCTGGTCAACCAGACGAATAATCCCATATACTCTGTGCCGCCCTCTTCTATCCAAAAAATTCTCTCTGGAAAACTGATGGGAACGATTAATAATTTCATTCATAAAATCTTTAATCAATCCCCTGTATTTTTTCATATCACGGATATCTTTTCTTTTGGCAATTCTGTCTCCCTGCATAGTGATTTCTTCCATTAAGGTATTTAATTTTGCCTGTAAATCCGCTTCCTGTATATGACTGGCAAGAGTAAACTTGAAAGTTCCATCACTTTGAGTAACCTGTGTCGGTGATTCCACCGGTGCCGGTGCCATGGTGGCATTTACTTTCATATCCATTTACTCTCACCTCCTTCATATTTTTACTTTATGACATTTCTTTTATGATACTTCTACTACACGAATCATATTGGTATTACCGGAAACTCCCAAAGGAACACCGGCAGTAACTACTACCTTGTCGCCTTTTTTAATTTTTCCTGCTTTTTCTGCTGCCCAGAGTGCTTCTTTAAATAAGTCCTCCGTCGTTATTTGTTTTTCAATTAACAATGGCGTTACACCCCATAAAAGTGCTGCCTGACGACATACTCTTGGGTTTACACTACAACAGATAATCGGACAGGACGGTTTAAAACGGGATACTTTTTCCGCTGTAAAACCGGACATAGTAACAGTAATAATGGCTGCTGCATTTAAATCAGATGCAATGGTACAGGTAGCATGGGAAATCGCCTGTGTAATATCTGTTTCTGCATTGTCATGTATCTTTCTTAAAAGTTTATTATAATTGATATCCTTCTCTGCTCTTTCGGCAATTTTTGACATTGTCTTAACTGCTTCTACCGGATATTTTCCGTTTGCACTTTCGCCGGATAACATAATCGCTGTGGTACCATCGAAAATAGCATTGGCTACGTCGGTTGCTTCCGCTCTGGTTGGTCTTGGATTTTTGGTCATGGATTCTAACATTTGTGTAGCTGTAATTACATGTTTTCCTTTTGCTACAGCTTTGCGAATCATTCTTTTCTGAATTACCGGAACTTCTTCTAATGGCACTTCTACACCCATATCTCCACGGGCAACCATAATTCCGTCAGATACTTCTAATATCTCATCTAAATTATTGATTCCCTGCATATTTTCAATTTTTGCAATAATCTTCATTGGACTTTTCTTTTCATCCAACATCTTTCTGACTTCCAAAACATCTTCTTTAGAACGGACAAAAGATAATGCGATAAAATCGAATCCACAATCAATACCGAATAAAATATCACTTCTATCCTGTTCACTGATAAACGGCATGGACAGATTCGCTCCCGGAAGGTTTACTCCCTTTTTATCGGAAACAGGTCCACCATTAACTACACGGCAAATAATATCTGTTTCTGTAATGTCCTCTACAGTTAACTCCAGTAAACCATCATCAATCAAAACGGAACCGCCGCGAACTACGTCATTTACAATATTTTCGTAAGTAACAGAAACCATGTCCTTTGTTCCCGGTACATCTCGGGTCGTTAAAGTAAACTTCTGCCCTTCTTCCAAAATAACTTTTCCTTCTTCAAAAGTACGAAGACGAATTTCCGGTCCCTTGGTATCAATTAAAGTGGCAACCGGTCTCCCCATTTCTTCACTGATTCTTACTACATTCATCATTTTCAGTTTCTGTTCTTCGTAAGAACCATGGGAAAAGTTACAACGGCAAACATTCATGCCTGCTTCTATCATTTCTCGAATCATTTCCGGACTCTGAGATGCCGGACCTATGGTGCAAATAATTTTTGTCTTTCTCATAAAATCTCCTTATTACTTTCTTTCATCATAAAAAATAATTTTCATATATGTAACCCCATACATTATGAAAGTTTTTGCCCCTTATAAGTCCTATTTATTTTTCCCTTGTATGCATACAGTTATACATACAAAACTATTTTACTATAAAATGCAACTTTTTTGTACCCCCAAATTATGGTGGTATTTTTACATTATTTTTACAATAAATAAAAATAGACTGATAGAAAGAAAACCGTCTTGTTTTATCAGCTCTTTGTATCAGTCATATTCTTTATATTACTTTATTATATGTAAAAATCTATTTTTGTTTTTACCAGGATGGGGTTTCAACGGTTTCCAAAGATACTCTTAATTGTTCCTTGGTTATTTTTCTTCCCCAGTTTACCATATTGTTGAAATTTCCTTCCACTACAGTTACATGGTCATCCTCCTTAGTTAATACAATCACAATATGGTTACAATCCGCAATGGCATCACCTACCTGGATTTTACTCCAATACTCTTCGAATTTAGCATTAATCACAGGGTCCTGACCTGTGTATCCTACAGGAATCCATACTCCTTTTTTGGAGACAATCATTCCTCCTGAATTTGCCATACACCAATCTGACAATCCTGTCCGATACCAATTAAATTGGGTAGAAGAACCAAATACAGCATCCTGAATAGTATAAGCAAATGCCTGACATGCTCTTCTGGTAAGACCGGCCCATCCATTATCTCTTTTTTCTTCTTTTGGCTGGATATAAATATTGGATTCATCCCATCTCATTCCCTGAGGATAGATTTCTTTCAGAGCCATAATCTTATGATAAATTTCCTGATTTCTGAGCTCTTGAGCTGTAAATTCATAGGGTAATCTGCCTTCTTTACTTCCACAAAGCAAGTAATGATTGTAAAGTACCGCTTCATCCGTTCCCAATATTGCTGCTACATCCGGATATTTTCTTGCATAAAATACTGCATCAAACAAATTTCCATCAGGCATCACTTTGGCACCTGTTGACGGTGCTACTACAGGTGTTGCAGCCGGTGCTACCGCATTCGGTGCATAAGGAAGTCTGCCTTCTTTACTTCCGCAAAGTACATAATGATGATAAAGTATTGCTTCATCCGTTCCAAAGGCTGCCGCCACATCCGGATAGGTTATTGCATAAAATTCCGGATCAAATACATTCCCGTCAGGCATCTGCTTTGGTGCTGCATAGGTTTCCATGGATGCTCCTGTCATCATGACTAAACCCAATAACAAAGCGGCTACCAGTTTGGAAATACAACTTTTCTTAAAGTTAAATTTTTTTCTCATTTTGTCCCCTCCCCAAAGTGTTATCTATATTTTAAAGATATCACTTTAGAGTTCCTTCTGCAATAAAAATCGGCAGAAGAACTTCTTATCAAAAACCACTCTTACAGTTTTATTTTAGCACCGTAAAATTTTTTTCGTAAGAAAATTTTTCCATTTTTCATGACTTTTTGACGTATATTTTGTACAATAAAAATAACAATTTAATGTAACGGTAATTTATAAAAATACAATCTTTAAATTACATTTTAGGGGGTAACAATATGAGAACAATCAAAGTAAAACCATTAACCGCAGAAAACTTCAAACACTACGGCACATTTGCAAGTATGGTAAATCCTGAGGGTCCAAGCCTTGGTGATTTCTATAATGATCAGGTAGAATTTCCTGTATCCGGAAATCTTCCCATTGCCTTTTCTCCGTTAGTTAGCCGCAAGCCGGAAAAAATGATTATCACCACGGTGGAATATCATGACACTACCTGTGAAGGTGTACTTCCTTTAGACGACGATGCTATTCTCCATGTGGCACCGGCTTCCAAAGACCCGGTTCCGGAATTAACAGAAGCCTTCTATGTACCAAAGGGAACCTTTGTAAAATTGAATGTAGGAGTTTGGCACTTAGCAGCACTTCCGGTACATAACGATATTATGCACGTTATGATTACATTACCGGAACGCATTTACAAAAATGATTGCGTGGTTGTAGATTACAAAGAAGAAGATTATATAGAAATTGAGATGTAAAAATAATATAACCTCCTCTACCTCAAAGACGATTCATAAGTCCATGATATAGAGGAGGTTTTTATACTTCTATTTCTCTTTTCTTACAAATTTCATTTTCAACAACGCCTGACTCATTACCGCTACCAAAATCTGGCTAAGCATAATGGACATCCAGGTTCCCATAATTCCCATAGCTCTTGGTAATATTAAAAGAAGTATTCCCAATAAAACAGCTTCCCCATAAATCAAAATATATGCTTTCATATTTTTCTCTGTGGCATAAAAGTATGAAATAACCGCTCTGGAAATACCGGAAAAAGCCATTCCAAGCAAAAAGATTGGTAAAACCTTAAGAACATATTCTGTTACCTGTGGAGAAGAACCAAAAATTCCCACCACCATTCTACCTTGCCAAAGCACAAATAGCATAAAAAGGATACCTACAAAAATTGAGAAATTTCTGGACATCTTATATATCTTCTCTGAATCCTTCTCTTCCCCTTTTCCATAGAACAAACTTACCAAAGGCTGACATCCGTCACTTATACCTTGTAACAACAGCATTATCGTATAAGTAATATAGCTGATGGGAGCATAGCAGGTTACTGCAAATTCCCCACCGTAAGCCACTGCATTTAAATTTACCAAAATCAAAGTAATGTTTGGAGCAAAAGATAATCCAAAAGGAGAACAGGCTACCAATAATATTTTCTTTCCCAAAGATGCCGGTATCCTTTTGAAAATAACTCTTTCTTTTTTCCAATAAACATAGCATATACTTACAACAAATGCCGCTACCTGTCCCATAACAGAGGCAATGGCAGCACCTTTCATACCCTGGTGGAACACCCAAATAAGCAGATAATCAAATACTATATTGAACATAGCACCGATTACCATTGCCACCGTAGAAATATAGGCATTCCCAAGATTTCTCATAAAAGGAACCAAACCGGTTCCCAAAATCTGAAACAAAGTTCCCCAGGCAATCCATATAATATATTCATTCCCCAACGCCAACAACTCCCCTTGTAAACCTAGGGCTTTCAGCATAGGAATATTCATAGTCAAGAGAATTGGAGTTATTATAACTCCTGAGCCTAATAATAAGAGGAGTGTCAATCCTAAACATCTGGCAGCATCTTCCTTTTTTTTCTGTGCCTTATGAATGGTATATTGTACTGCTCCTCCCATGCCGATTCCGGTTCCCAATGCCTGCACAAACGCAGTGATGGGGTATGCTACGTTAATCGCTGCCAACGCTGCATCCCCCATTTCATTTCCTAAAAAGAAACCATCCACGATACCATATAAGCCGGATAGCGCAAAGGCTAACATGGAAGGAATTACATATCGAAAAAATTCCTTATATAGTTTCATCTTATTCCACACTGATTACTTTATAATCCTGATCTTCTACTGCTTTTCTTAAAACATCGTCTGCTACTTCTTCTGTTAAAGTCACAATAGCAGTTCCATCTTCATGACTGACTACAGCTTCCTCTACCTGTGGAAGTGCTTCCAATACTTTTTTTACTCTTCCGGAACAATGTCCGCACATCATACCTTCAATTACCATTTTCTTTGTCATCTCCTGATTCTCCTTTTCTCTGTGTTTTATTTTTTTATCTTTTTTCGTATTTCTTATATCCAAAAAGTTCAATCGCAGTGCATTTGTTACCACGCAAAAACTGGATAAACTCATAGCTAACGCTCCAAACATAGGATTCATTTGCCATCCAAAAACAGGAATCCAAAGCCCTGCTGCCAAGGGAATACCAATTACGTTATAGGCAAATGCCCAAAACAAATTTTCGTGGATATTCTTTTTTGTCTGTCGGCTTAAACGGATGGCTGCCGGTGCATCAAGCAGTCTGCTTTTCATTAAAACCACGTCTGCTGCATCCATGGCAATATCTGCCCCTGCACCAATGGCAATTCCCATATCCGCTTTAGCAAGTGCCAAAGCATCGTTGATTCCATCTCCTACCATAGCGACTTTTCCCTTTTGTTGCAAGCGTCGGATCACTTTTTCCTTTCCATCCGGAAGTACTCCTGCAATGACTTCATCCACTCCCGCCAAACTTCCAATGGCTTCTGCAGTTTTTTCATTATCTCCCGTAAGCATAACTACGCGGATACCCATATTTTTTAGTTCGCTGATAGCTTGCTTACTGTCTTCTTTTATTACATCTGCAACAGCTATGGTTCCAAGATATTTATTGTCTTCTATAAAAAATAAGGGTGTTTTTCCTTCTTCTGCCAAAGATTCGGCCTGTAGCCGGATTTGTTTTTGCAAATCTGATTCCAAATTCACTTTTGATAAAATGAATTTCAGATTCCCTCCTGCAAGTTTCTTTCCTTCTAAAGTTCCGATCAAACCATTTCCGGGTAAAACTTGAAAATCCTTTACTTCTTTTTCTGTAAAGCCTTTTTCTTTTCCATATTGAAGAATGGCTTTTGCCAAGGGATGCTCGCTCTTACTTTCCAGACAAAACGCTGAACTTAAAAGCAGTTCTTCCTCTATTCCTTCTGCAGGAACTATATCCGTAACATGAGGTTCTCCTTTGGTGATGGTTCCGGTCTTATCCAAAGCAACAATTTCCACTTTTCCTGTTTCTTCTAAGGAGGTAGCGGTCTTAAACAAAATTCCATGCTTTGCTCCCATACCGTTACCAACCATAATAGCTACCGGCGTAGCAAGTCCCAAAGCACAGGGACAGCTGATAACCAAAACGGATATTCCTCTTGCCAAAGCAAAACCGATTGTTTCTCCTGCAAGCAACCAAAGAAATATAGTAATCACTGCTATGGTAATTACCGAGGGTACAAAAATACCGGAAACTTTATCTGCGATTTTAGCAATGGGCGCTTTGGTAGCTGCCACATCACTCATCATCTGTATAATTTGGGATAAGGTGGTATCTTCTCCTACCTTTGTTGCCTCACAGCGGATAAAACCGGATTGATTTATGGTTGCTCCATATACCATATCCCCTACTTCCTTATCTACCGGAATACTTTCCCCTGTCAAAGCGGATTCGTTCACAGCACTATGTCCATCCACCACTCTTCCGTCTACAGGAATACTTTCTCCCGGACGGACTACAAACAAATCCCCCTTTTTTACTTGTTCTATGGGAACTTCTTTTTCTACAAAACCCTCTGTATGCTCATCATTTTTCCCTTTTTCCGGTACTAATAAAACAGCCGTCTTAGGTGCAAGGCTCATAAGTCCTTTTAAGGCATCTGTGGTTTTTCCTTTGGCTCTTGCCTCTAACATTTTTCCCACAGTAATTAAAGTTAAAATCATGGCAGCAGACTCAAAATAAAATTCGTGCAAATAGTGATGAGCTTCCATCATATTCCCATGGGCCATTTCTGTTGTCATGGCAAACAAGGCATACACACTATATACTAAGGATGCTCCGGATCCTAAGGCAACCAATGTATCCATGTTAGGTGCTTTATGAAGCAATCCTTTAAATCCACTGATAAAAAATTTCTGATTGATTACCATAATAATTATAGTTAATAGTAATTGCAGTAATCCCAATGCCGCCGGATTAACGGAAAAATATTCCGGTACGGGCCATCCCCACATCACATGTCCCATAGAAAAATACATTAAAATAATTAGAAATCCGATCGAACTAAGCAACCTTCTTTTTAAAACAGGAGTCTCTTTATCTGCTAAAATATCTTCCTGACTACCTGGGGAAGCCTTACTTTCTTTTTCATTTTCTTTTAATGCACCATAGCCGGCATTTTCCACTGCTTTTATAATCTCGGTATCGGAAGCATCCCCTTCCACACTCATGGAATTGGTAAGTAAACTGACAGAGCAGGAGGATACTCCATTAAGTTCCCCTACAGCCTTCTCAACTCTTGTACTACAGGCCGCACAACTCATACCTGTTACTTGAAATTTTCTCATTTATACGTCCTTTTCATTCATTTTTTGCATTATGCAAAATTACTTTATCATTTCTTTCAGCTCCGGTAAAGCTTCTGAGAACACATCAAATAGCACCGGTTCAAAACTTTCCCCACGGTCTTTTTGCATAATTTCAAGTGCAGCTTCCGGTGACATACCTTCCTTATATTGACGTTTTGCCACTAAAGCATCAAATACATCTGCAATAGCTACAATACGTGCACTTAAAGGTATTTCCTCCCCTTTCAACCCTTCCGGATAACCTTTTCCATTCCATTTTTCATGATGATATGCTGCAATATCGGATGCAACTTCTACGAATTTTGAATCAATCATTTTACTGATGTTATCTTGAATCAACTGTCTTCCCGCCTGTGCATGGTTCTTCATAATGGAATACTCTTCGTCTGTAAATTTACCCGGTTTTTGTAAAATAATATCCGAAACTGTAATTTTTCCAATGTCATGCATAGGTGTTGCCCTTTTTATATAATTTATTAGTTCACTACTCAATTCTTCCCTATAAACATTTTTCTCGATTAGCTTGTTTACAAAGAAATCCACATACTGACTTGTTCTTTTTACATGTTCTCCGGTGGTACCATCTCTACTTTCAATTAAGTTTGCCATGGTAATAATAATGTCTCTCTGTAACTGGGTAATTCTCTGCAACTGGGTTTCCACCATAGCTTCCAGACTCTTTCTGTAATCTTCCAATTCTATGGTTCTTCTAATTCTCTGAAGCATAATTGCCGGAACAAAAGGTTTCCCTATATAATCTACTGCTCCCACTTGAAAACATTTTTCTTCTGTTTCTTCGCTTCTGTCTGCAGTTAAAAATATCACCGGTATTTTTTTCTTATCTTCAGACTTTTGCAAAATTTCCATTAATTCAAATCCATTCATCTCCGGCATTTCTATGTCTAATAGAATTAAATCCGGCACTTCTTTTTCCAGGTAGGAAAGACACTCCTCTCCCGATTTTGCCGCTGTAATTTCATAGCCGTTTCTCTTTAAAATATATTCCGCCATTTTAAGATTCATAAGATCATCATCAACTACCATTATTTTTCTGTTCATATAAACCGTTTCCTTTCATTTTTTCCAAAGGCAAATCTATTTCTGATTCATATAGCTCTTTACGGCGACCACCGTTTGTGTGTATAATTCCATGACTTCATCGTGATGCTCAATAATATAAATATAATCTCCGGCTTTTCCGGCTTTTTCCAACTCAAACGCAAATTCCGATACTTTTACCCCTCCAATACTAAGAGAAGTGGATTTTAACGCATGAATTTGTATAATATAATCTTCCCACTTTTGGCATTCAAAAGATTTTTGAAGTTCTGCCATTTTCTCCCCGCTCAGGTCACAAAACATTTGGAGAAATTCTGCATACATTTCCTTCATTCCTCCGCAATATTTCATTCCTTTTTCCAAATCCAGAAGTTCTGTTTTTTCTTCTGTTTCTTCCTTTAGATTTCCCGAAAGTATTTCCGAAATTTCTTCTCTTTCCGGTTTTTTTACTTCTGTGATATTTACCGGTACCCCTTGCTGTTGTAAATATTTAAATATCATTTTCTCCAACAAACTTCCGTCTACCGGTTTACTTAAATAATCTGTAAAACCTTCTTGTAAATACATTTCTTTGGAACCAAACAATGCATTTGCGGTAAGAATAATTACCGGTACATCCTTACAGACATTGCTCTCCGATGCTCTTAAAAGTTTTAACGTTTCCACACCATCTAATCCCGGCATCATATGATCCAAAAATATCATATCAAATTTTTCATGTTCCGTTCTCTTTAAACATTCTGCCCCATTATCACAGGTCACTATTTGAATCTGTGTTTTCTTTAACAGATTTTTAATTACAAACAGGTTCATTTCGTTATCATCGGTTACCAGAATTTTTGCATTAGGTGCTACAAAACTTTCTTTATAAACCTCTTCTTTTTTCGGCATTGTATTAAGCGAAAACTTACCTACACAATTTTCTTTCACAATTTTCTGCGGTAAATATACCCGGAATAAGCTTCCCTTACCATAAGTACTTTCTACTTCTATTTTACCGTGCATCTGATTCAGTAAAAGATAAATAATTGCCAGACCTAAACCTGTACCTTCAATATTACGGTTCTTTTTCAAATCCAGACGCTGAAACTGCTTAAACAATTTTTTCTTATCTTCTTCCCGGATTCCCATACCGGTATCTTCTACTTCAAAACAAAATACTATCTTTTTATCCGCTTCCTCTTTTCCTTTTATTCGGAAATAAATATTTCCTTCTGTTGTATATTTTAAAGCATTGTTCAAAAGATTTAATAATATTTGACGAATACGCATTTCATCACCGTATAAAACTGATGGCAAGGTTTCGTCCACATCTATCAAAAATTCAATATTTTTTCGTCCTTTTTTAGCAAACACCATTGTACATACATCTCTTACAAGAGAAGTAAGTTCATATTCTGCATTTGTTATCTCTAATTTCCCGGCCTCAATTTTTGAAAAATCCAAAATATCATTAATTAATGCTAATAAAGATTGGCTGGCACTTTGTATATTAAGTGCATATTCTCGTATTTCATCATCCTGACTTTCCCGCAATATCATTTCATTCATACCGATAACGGCATTGATTGGAGTACGGATTTCATGAGACATATTTGCCAGAAAATCACTCTTTGCTTTATTAGCCTGCTCCGCGCTTTTTTTAGCTTCCCTTAACTCTTCACTTTCTTTTACTTTTTCTTCTGCTCCAAAAATATAAATAATACCCACTACAAAAAGTACCAGTAACAGACCAAATACCCATAAAATTAAAAATGATACATAGGAAATTTCTTCCATTACCACTTCCTCAGGAACACTTCCTACAAGTCTCATATTGGTATGACCAACCTCAGCTACAAATAGAAATTTACCTCCATCTGCTTTACTATAAACAGTAGTAGCAGTTGCAATGTTTAATTTTTCAGAAAATTCTTCCGCTTTTTCTTCCCACACTCTATCTTGTAAAAGATTTTCTGCTCCCTCTCTGACTCCGGGAATTACAACCTGCCCACTGATATCCACCATCATAACAGTACCCTGACCATCATAACAGCTCATTTCAAATATCTCTGCCAAAATATCTCCTTTATAAAGTTTATAAAGGACATACTTTACATTATTTCCATTAAATACAGGCACGGTAAATAACAGACCTCCGCCATGCTGATAAGATACTGCCTTATTTCCTCTGAAGGACTCTCTAATACCGGTATATTTTGTAACGTCAAGAAAATTTCCCCACAGGGCTTCTCCCTTCAATGTAAGCAATCCCGTAATGACATTTTCTTCCTGCTGATGCTCTTTCCAAATATGTTTCGTATCCTTTGTTTGTTCAATATACCCGGCTACTGCTTCCAACTGTTCCAACTCACTTTGCATGCGTGCATTGAAAAGTTCTGCCATGGTTTGCATTTGAACTGTAATTTGCGTTTCCATATGTTCATGTAACAACTCCTGCAATTTACCTCGCATCAGAGCCCCTACAATCAAAAGTATTATTACAAATCCTATGGTACCCATATATAACCTGTACCTGTTCATTTTTATAAATTTATTCTTCATAGAAATTTACACCCTCAACAAACCAATCAAACTGTTCCAATAAAATTTCATCTCTGATAATTTCATCTTCTTCGCATTTTCTATTTCCCAAATTATCATATATTACTCCGGAAAATACTTCTTTACCCTGAAGAATTTCCTCTTTTGCCGCTTCCACTTCTATTACAATCTCATCAGTTATTTCCTCAGAATATTTATCCAGTCCTATTACATCCTTTTCCAATCCAATCCAAAAATTTGCCATAGTATTTCCTTTTCCCTGGAGAAACTGTTTTATAATTTCTCTATACAATACTTCCCAATTACAAACTACAGTGGTAAGATATTTGGAAGACGCACTTTCCAATGGTACATGATATCCAATGGAATAAACCCCTTGTCTTTCAGCTTCATTTACTACATAGGATTGATTTTGATGATATGTAATAACATCAACGCCCGCTTTTTCAATTAATGTTTTAGCCGCCCGGGTTTCTT